>CAYXDZ010000028.1:0-17581 GCA_964463815.1 uncultured Verrucomicrobiota bacterium
TGGGGCTGGGTCTGCTGATGCTGCTTTGCTTCTTGAATTGTGCGGTGGTGTCGGTGTGGGAGAAAGACGTCGATCAGTGCCAGGCGCAGCCCTCCCTGGCGATCCGGTTTGGGGTGACCCAAAGCCAGTTGATGGCGTTTGCCGGACTGCTGCTGTTGTTGCAAATCAGTATCGGTTTGCTGGCCACGGGAGCTCCTTTGCGGTGGGTGGCGTTCGCGGGGAGTTGCTCGGCGGCGGGCGTTCTTGCCTTGCTCAGCCAGGCCGGTTCGATTGGTTTGGAAACGCGTCGCCTGCTGGTTGATGCCGCACTGCTCAGTCCCCTGGGCTTCATCTGGTTCCTGTGATGCCGGGTAATTTCGATGCAATCGCCCCGTGGTATCACTGGCTGGAGCGGCTCGCCTTCGGTGGTTCCCTGCACCGCTGCCGGACAGCATTGCTCGACCAGATTCCGGAGATTCGTCATGCGCTGATCATCGGTGAAGGCAACGGGAAATTCTTGGAAGCGCTCCGATTGAGGAAGCCTGAACTTGAGATCACGGTGGTGGAAGCCAGTCAGGAGATGATCAAACTGGCGCGGAGGCGGGCGGGGCAAACAGGGAAAGTTCACTTCATCCACGGCGACGTGCGGGAGGCATCACTGGTCCTGCCGGAAACAGACCTGCTGGTGACCTGTTTTGTGCTCGATTGTTTTGAGGAACTCGAGCTGAAGCGGGTGATGGAGCGTTTGCAGCGACGCCTCAACCAGCCCGGCCTCTGGCTGTGGGCGGACTTCGCAATTCCAGATTCCCAACCAATGAACGCGGTGGCTCATGGAGTAATCGCGCTGCTTTACCGTTTCTTTCGTATTGCCTCCGGGCTCAGGGCTGCTCGCCTGCCTGACGCACACGCGCAGTTCTTGAATCACGGATTCAAGGAACACGCTTCCCGGTCGTTTCTGGCCGGTCTGCTCGCGACCACGCTTTACCAGGCGAATTGCTGAGTCCTTGATTTCAATCCAATCCCGCCAGACGCTCCCGCCCATGAAGTTTACTCACAATGCGGCCCTTGCCTCCGCGGTAATGGCGGCCAGACAGGCCGGGCAGTTGATGCGCCGAAACTTTCATGCGCCCAAAAAAATCAACGAAGAGATTCAGCACGACATCAAACTCGAGCTGGATGTGCGCTGCCAGAAGCTGATCGAACGGGTCTTGCTGAGGGCGCATCCCCAGACGGCGGTGCTCGGTGAGGAAGGCACCGTGGGCGACCTCGGGGCCGCCTACCGCTGGGTGGTCGATCCCATCGATGGCACGGTGAATTACGCCTACGGAATCCCCCACGCGTGCGTCTCCATCGCGCTCCAGCGGCGAATTCTGACCGCGGCCGGCGGTTCCGTCGATCCCACGGGGGCGGACTTCAAGACCGTGGTGGGCGTGGTTTACGATCCTTTTTGCGACGAGTTGTGGACCGCGACGGCGACCGGTCCGGCCCGTTTGAACGGTCGCAAGATCGCGGTCAGTCAACGAACCAGACTACGCGAGGCCATCGTGACGATCGGTTTTGCAAAGTACAAGTGGAGCCTGAACGCCACCCTGCCAGTGTTCGACCAATTGATTCATCGCGTGCGCAAGATGCGGATCATGGGCTCGGCCGCGCTGGCACTGACCTACGTGGCCAGCGGCCGGCTGGATGCCTATCTCGAAGGCGGCATCCGCTTGTGGGACATCGCGGCCGGCGGTCTGATTCTGGAGCGGGCGGGCGGAGACTTCTGGCACCGGGCGCTGCCGGGCCGGGAGTTTAGCTACGAATTGATCGCGAACAACGGCCCGATGCGGAAGCTGATTCAACGACTGGCCCGCCAACCCGCGTCCACCGGGAAGTCGTGACTGCGGCCGGCCCGGTCAGGGCAGCGCCGACCGGATCAGGAAGAAGCGCTGTCCGAAGTTGGTGCTCGGGGTGAACCATTCGCCGGTGTCGAACGTGCCCGGTAGATTGGTGAGGACGGTGAACGGCTTCGTCACGTCGGTGCCGCCCAGCACCTGGTATTCACGGTTCAAGTTGGCGGGCCATGCGACGCGGACATAGTCGGGGCTCCATTGACTGATGCTGGCGGGAAACGGTTCCGGTGTGGAAAGCGGGTTGGTGCCCTGGATGAACTCCGCCATATTGGACTCGCCATCGTCGTCGGCGTCCTCGTGCGGTCGGGCGGCCAGGTTGCCGAAGTGCGCCAGTTCCCAGTCGTCGTCGAGGCCGTCGCGATCCTGATCCTTGATCGGTACGCCGCGAAGGATCAGTTCCGTGTGGAGGCTGTTGCCGAAAGTAACGTTCCGTTCATCGCTGATCTGGATGGTCCAGACGCCCTGGCTGCTCTCGTGGAAATGGTGCGTGGACCAGTAAGTCCAGTCGGTCGGGCCGCCGGACTGGTCGTCGTTGATCTGCTGCAATACGCTGCGCGTGCCGGCTGGTGAAGTGACGGTGATGCGCAGATCGCCGCGATTGGAATGATCGGTTTTCACCCGCACGCCGACGTGTTCCAGCGACAATGGAGTGACCACATGGTTGGTATAGCTGGCGGAAAACAGGATCGACCGCGCCTGCACCAGGCCGTTGGTCGCCACGTATTCCCGCAGGGCCGCGCCGTCGGCCCCCCCGATGAAGACGGCCGGAATGGCGGCGCGCTGGGTGCCGTTCATGATCACCAGACTGTTGGTGATGACGTTGTCCGCAATGATGGCCAGCCGGGCTCCGGCGGCGGCCGCGAAATTGATCTTTTCCACAAAGGTGTTCTGACCGCGCAGGATCAGCGCGGCTTTGTTGGTGAGATTGAGCGGGATGGTATTGGTTGCCAGCCCGACATCGACCAGGGGATAAAAAGGGGTGAGATCATCCGGATGCCGGCCCACGCCGGGAGCGGCGATGATGGACGCCAGTTGGAGGGGAACGCTGTCGCCGAACACTTCGACGCGCAGTCCCCGGTTGGGGATTTGTTGCACCTCCTCGTTGACGAACACGAGGTTCGTCAACGTGGGTCGCAAAGGCCAGTCGCGCGCGAGGCGGGCGGCCCGACCCGCGTCCGGCACGCCAAAGCCGACGTTGTCATTCACGCGCAGACCCGCCTGGTTGGTTTTCATCAAGGGATCACCGGGATCGGTGTGCCGGGCCGCGTGGATCAGGATTTGTTGCGCATCCCGGTAGGTGAGCGCCGGGTTGGCCTCCAGCATCAGGGCCACGATGCCGGACACCAAAGGTGCCGAAGCCGAAGTGCCGCTGAAACCCGTGTAGTTGCTGGTGTCAAGGCTGGCGGGGGCGTTGTTCAACCCCTGGCTGCCGACCTGGTCGGTGGTGTAGAGGTTGGCAAACCCCAGCGAGGTGTCACCGCTTGGCGCGGCCACCAGCAGGCACGCGCCCGGATTGCTGTAGCTCGTGTTCCGCCCATCCTGGCGCACGGCCCCCACGGCGATGATGCGCGGGTCGTTCACGTAGCCATCATCGTTGGCGTTGACCAGAAACTGCCGGCTGTTGCCGCCGGACCGCACCATGATCACCCCCTTGCCTTCGCGGCCGAAATGCACGGCGTTGGAGATGGCCAGCAACTCCAGCCCACCCGGACCGAGTTGTTGAGGCAGCGAATAGCTCCAACTGTGATTCTGAATGGGAACCGTGTTCGACTGGTACTGAAACATGTTGCGCAACTGCCCTTCGCCGGCCACATCGTTAAAATCAAAAATCACCCAGCTTGCGATGGAGGCTTCACGAGCCACGCCACTCACACCGGTGGCATTGTTGCCCCGGGCGGCGGCCAGACCCGCCACCGCCGTGCCGTGCGCCGCCACCGGCGAATTTGGAGTGCCGTTGGTGTTGTCCGCGTAAAAATTGTAGTGCGGCATTCCCAGCACCGCATCCAGCAGGTCCGGATGCGCCAGGTCCACGCCTTCATCCACCACGGCGATCGGCACGCCCGCGCCGGTATGCGTCGGCCACGCCGCCCGTGCGTTGACATCGGGGCCAAGCCGGGTGCCGTCGGTCGCCCGGTATTCCAAATGCCATTGCTGATTGAAGTAAGGATCGTTCGGACGGGGCGCGTAATCTCGATGCAGGCGGATGGGTCGCTTCATCTCTGGGTGACTCGTGAGCACCGTTGAGAGCGCGGAAAGTCGTTGGGATTCGGCCATTGCTTCACGGGCGTTGGCGGCTTGCAGGAGATGCCAGCCCGGGCCGGCTTCTTCCACCACGCGCAACTGTGAACCAGCCAGCAGCGCGTTGAGGTCCGTGCCGGGCGTCACTTGCAGCACCACCCGTGAACCGAACTTGAAGGGCAGCGCCGCGGCATCGTCTGAAATCACGCCCAACCATTCGTCTGCTCCGGGGGCTGAAAGCAGCCGCGGCCCGGATTCCTGCAAGCGATAAGCGCGTGGGTTGAGTTCCTTGAAAGCCATCCGCTCCGCTCCGGGGAGCGCACCCGCCAAACCCACGACCAGTAACAGGGCGAAGGTGCTCTTGGTCGCGCTTGAACGGCTCATGCTGGCGGTCAAAATAGCAGGAATTCCCCGCCGCGCGAGTGCCCAAATGAGTGATGTCCCCAACCTCATGACGGGAGGAAGTATTCGCCGTGCCCCGGCAAAGTCACTTCGAAAAATTGTGATCCCGCCTTCACTGCCGCACCACGATACCGCACCGGAGCGCTGGTCCGCGACACGACGAGGATGGGAAACGGCTCCACCACGCGCGGGATCCGAGCTCGGCGCTCCGCCAGGTTTCCTGCGTCGGCGGTAAACGTCCCAATCCGCCCCGACCTCCCGGCCAACCTTGATCTCGTCACCCCGGCCAGAGCACTGTGTGCCGGCCCGCCCGCCTGCTTCCGGCGATGGCGTTCGTCACGAGTTCCTTGGCCGCCGCGACTGCTGTGGGCAAGTCCGCCCCCTTGGCCAGATGCGCGGCCAGCGCGGCGGAAAAAGTGCAGCCCGTGCCGTGCGTCTTGACGCCCCGCAGGAAGGGCGAGATCAGAAGCCACTCCTCGTGGCCGTCGAAAAAGATGTCCGCCGCTTCCGCACCCTTGAGGTGACCGCCCTTGACCACCACCGCGCAACCGAACTGCTCCGCGAGCCGCCGGGCGGCCTGGCGCTGATCCTCGATGGCCTCAATCTTTCGACCGGACAACGTTTCCGCCTCGGGCACGTTCGGGGTGATGATCGTGGCCAGCGGCAGCAAGTTCGCGGTCAATGCCGTCAGGGCGGAACGGTTGAGCAAGCGCGCGCCGCTGGTGGCGATCATGACGGGATCGACGACGAGCGGAATTTTCCGGTGAGCGGCGGCGAATTGGGCGGTGACTTCGATCAAAGCCCGCGAGTACAACATGCCCGTTTTGATCGCGGCGGGTTTGAAGCCGGTGGTGATCGCCTCCAATTGCTGTTGCAGCATGGCCGGCCGCGTGGGTTGCACGCCCAGCACGGCGTCGGGATACTGCGCGGTCAGGCAGGTGATCGCGCTCAAACCATGCACGCCCAGCGCGGTGAAGGTCTTGAGGTCAGCCTGAATGCCCGCGCCGCCGCCGCTGTCGGAACCGGCGATGGTGAGGGCACACGGAATGGAAATATGTTTGGACATGGCCGGAGTGTGGCGATCCGCGTTTCGATCGGCACCAGCAAAACTGACAGGCTCATGGGATCAATGTGCTAGCTCCCATAAATCAGGGCGCATAACGAATACGAAACCAGAGATGGGGCGCAGAGGGCTCAATTGGAATGAGGTGACTGTCCCCGTTGACTTCTGGGACGTCAGTCCAGACTTCAAAATCTTCTGACTGCTGTAGCAGCGGAATGCCGACACTCAAAGGCCAAGCAAGTTGCAACCCGGACTCTGTCAGCTCATAGCTGAGACGGAAATCTGCGGGAGCATCCTCGGACAACACGTGAAGGTTATCGAATGCCATCGGAACCTCCGAAACAACCGAATCGCCCTCCATGACGTTTGTGGAAACGATCCGAACTCGCCGAAGATCGCTCCATCCAGCGGGCACCACAAACGTCTGAAACTGGCTGGGGTCGTTTGCGGCCCGGGGAGCTGTGACAAACTCATGAGTAAGCTGGCTGCGATTCTGTAAAAATCCCGTGAGCACAATACGGGTCTCACCAGGTACGCCAGGTGTGAAATCACCAGGTGGTCGGAAAAACCCCTCAGTCGCATCGAACTGGGTTAGCGAGAAACTTCCCAAGTCCCAACGTTGAAGCGTAACTGCTCCAAAAGCTTTGAAGTAGGCGGAGCCGTTGCTGGGATGGTTCAACCCTACACGCACACTTTGCGGCCCGAGAAGAGTGCCTCCAGTTGAAGTGGCTACTCGCCAGCCATTCGTTGCATAACTAGACGTTATTATCTGATCATCGGGGGGGATCGCCGCTTCAAAATCGATGACTTCTGAGGCGTGAACACTGCCGAGAATTGACATCCATACTGCCAAGAATAGCCGCCAGTTCAGGGTTCTGATCGTCATTTCCTTGAGCAGTTTCGGTCTGGTCACGAACCTAGAGCTATACTAACTCATCCTGTCTGGCAAGTCGTTCGCCACTGCTGGGTTAAGGGAACTGGCACGATCATCTTCTCAACCAATAATCCGTCTGTTCGAGGTCTGCGTGGGTGCACCAACGTCGGGCTTTGCTTCCCGGCCTGCTCCGCGTATTCTCGCACCCGAAACCCGCCCGCCATGAAATCGCGACGACTCATCTCCTCGGTCTTTATCTGCCTGCTGGCCGCCCCGGGCTTGCTCGCATCAGCGAATGCCGCCACCCGGCAGCCGAACATTGTCATCATTCTGGCCGACGATCTTGGTTGGGCGGATGTGGGTGCGAATGGCAGTTCCTTCTTCCGCACTCCGCAGATCGATTCGCTGGCGCGGGATGGGGTGCGTTTCACCGACGCGTATGCCGCCGCCCCGGTGTGCTCGCCCACACGGGCGGCGCTGCTCACCGGCAAACACCCGGCGCGTCTGCACCTCACCGACTGGCTGCCCGGCCGGCCGGATCGGCCCGATCAAAAACTCGCGCGTCCCGTCATCCGGCAGCAGCTTCCGCTCGAAGAAATAACGCTGGCCGAGGCGCTGAAACCGGCGGGCTATGTGTCGGCGCATGTCGGGAAGTGGCATCTGGGAGGCGCGGGCTTCAGCCCGTTGGAACAGGGCTTCGCCGTGAACGTCGCGGGCGATCACACCGGCACGCCGTTGAGCTACTTCGCCCCGTTTCAACGCGACGGCCGGTTCATGCCGGGACTCGAAAAGGCACCTGCCGGTGAGTATCTGACCGACCGCCTGACCGACGAGGCGTTGAAGTTCATCGAGGCGAACCGGGAGAAGCCCTTCTTCCTGCACCTCGCGCATTACGCACCGCACACCCCGCTGCGGGCAAAACAGGAATTCATCGACCGCAACCTCGCGCGATCGCCGGCCGGTGCGCAGACCAACGCAATTTACGCGGCGATGCTCGACAGTCTCGACGCGAGCGTGGGGCGGGTGTTGGGAAAGCTGGATCAACTCGGCCTCGCCGACGACACGATCATCGTCTTCACCTCGGACAATGGCGGGCTGTCCACGCGTGAAGGGCCGAATACCCCCGCGACCTCGAACGCGCCCCTGCGTAATGGCAAGGGCTACCTGCACGAAGGCGGCCTCCGCGTGCCGCTGTTCATGAAGTGGCCGGGCCGCCTTCCCGCGGGCGTCGTCGAGTCCACGCCGGTGAGCAGCATCGACCTGTTTCCGACCTTGCTGGCAATGGCGGGGGTCACGATGGAACACACGGTTGACGGCGCAAATCTCGACGGCGTGTTGCGGGGCACGGCGCAACCACCGGCGCGTCCGTTGCTCTGGCATTATCCGCATTACTCGAATCAGGCGCGCTCGCCGGGCGCTCCGGCCGGGGGTGGTCCCGGCGCGGCGATGCGCGATGGCCAATGGAAACTGATCCAGCACTTCGAGACCGGCTTCCATGAGTTGTATGACTTGAGCGTCGATCTGGGTGAGGCGAACAACCTGGCGGACGCGATGCCCGAACGGGTGCTCGAGATGGGCAAGCGGCTGCACGCCTGGCAGGGCTCCGTCAAAGCGCAATGGCCGAAGTATCATCCGGATTTCAAGCCCGTGCCGGTGCAGCCGTTGGCCGACGGATCAATCCTGCTGCACGCCCGCGAGGCGATCATCCACGGACAGAACGTCCAGTACGAGCCCCAACCGCACAAGAACACCGTCGGTTTCTGGACGCGGATGGCGGATTGGATCGCTTGGGAATTCGAAGCGACGGTGCCGGGGCGCTATCGCCTGGAAGCGCTGCAAGGTTGTGGCCGCGGCAGTGGCGGAGCCGAGGTCGAGTTCGCCGTCGGCGACCAGCGGTTGACGATGATTGTGGAAGACACCGGCCATTTCCAAAACTTCATCCGCCGCGACCTGGGCGAGGTTCAACTCGCCGCCGGCCGGTATTCACTGAGCGTAAAACCGCAAACCAAGCCCGGCGTGGCCGTGATGGATTTGCGTGAAGTGCGGCTGGTGAAAGTGGACTGACTCAATCCTCCTCGCGCAGGCACCAGAGCCCGGTGGCGGTGCGAATGAAGAGCCGGTCGCCCGCGATGGCCGGGGTGGCCATGCACATCTCGTCCAGTGAATTGACGCGCTCCAGTTCGTAATGGTCGCCTACCTTCACGACATAGGTGTCGCCATCCTCGCTTAGGCAGAGGACGCGGCCGCGATACGCCCAGGGCGAGGCCGTGAAGGCGGCGGTGCCGTTGGTTTTCAAGCGCTGTTTGTCGTACGTTTCCACGCCGGTTTTCGCATCGCGGTTGCTCAAAAAACCGAAGTCCCATAGCACGTACAAACCGCCGTCGTAGGCCAGCGGAGAGGGATTGTATGGCGCGGCGTTGGGCTCCATCCAGGCGATGAAGCGGCTGGAGCGTTCGCCCTCCGGCAGCGTGAGCTCACCCGCGCCGCCGGGGCGCACGGCATAGACCGGTTTGTTGGGGTTCTCCCGGTCGCCGACGTAGCCGGCCGCAAGATAGAGCAGACCATCCGCCTCGAACGGCGTCGGAATCGTGATCGTGGACAGACCCTTGAGCCACCAGAGCAGCCGGCCCTCGAGATCATAGCTGCGAACAAGATTGCGGCCGGGCACGACCAGTTCCGTGCGTTCCGCGTTTTGCCAGACGTACGGCGTGGCGAAATTGCTCGGCTCTTCGCGCTCCACTTTCCAGACCTCTTCGCCCGTGTGTTTGTTGTAGGCGATCAACTCTGAGCGATTTTCATAATCCCGCACGACAAACAAACGATCCCCGTGCAGCACGGGCGAAATCGACGTGCCCCAGCCGTAACGGGTCTCGCGTGGATCCAGCGGTTTCGACCAGAGCACCCGGCCGTTGAAGTCGAGGCAGTACACGCCCAGTTGGCCGAAGAGCGCATACACGCGCTCGCCGTCGGTCACCGGGGTCTCGGAAGCGTGGGAGTTTTTGACGTGGATCGACGCGGCCGGCGGCGCGGCGGCCAGCTCTGTCGTCCAGAGTCTTTGGCCGGTGTCGCGCTCCAGGCAAAGCATCAACCAGCGATGACGGTTGGTGGAGGCCCCGCGTTCGCCGCCGAAATAAAGTCCCTTGCGCGGTTCCTCCTCCTGGCCTTCGCTGATGGCCGTCGTGAGGAACACGCGGTCACCCCAGATGATTGGTGAAGACCAACCCCGTCCCGGAATCGTCACCTGCCAGGCCACGTTCTTTTCGCGACTCCACTCCACTGGCAACCGCTCCGAAGTGCCGATGCCGCGCGAGTCCGCGCCGCGAAACTGCGGCCAGTGCTCCTGGGCGACCAATGTCAGGCCGGGGACGAACATCAGCAAACCTTGGACGGAAAGAGTAAGGACCGAGACGGAGCGAAGAAGCGCTTGGAACATGGATAATATAACTACCGGAACAGGCAGGAAACCGCAATCCTGCGCGACAGAATTTTGCGAGAATTTCGCGCCGCAAAGGATCATTGCAGCTTCAGTCTGACGCGATAGAACTTGGCATCGCCATTCAAGCCGCCGGTCAGGGTGCCGTCGTCGATCCATTGGGCAGTGTTCGCGTCGGGGGACGTAAGGGCCGGCAAGATCACCTCATTCCAGATGCCGCTGCCCAGGTTGCTGGTGTAGGCGATTGCGTAGGACTTGCCGGGCACCCGGGGAAAGCGCACCACCATGTGACCGGATGGGTTCGGGGCCAGCGATGAGACTGCCAACACACTCTGATCGGACAGCCGGTCGGTGCCGGCGAGAAATTCCTCGTAGTCGGTCATCCCGTCGCCGTCCGTATCCGGCGAGGCGTACCCGGTCACCTGCACCGTGTTCGCTGTATAGTTGACCTGGAAGGACGCCAGGTTGTCCTGGGTGGACAGCCGCGCGCCGTTCGCCGCCTTGTCGAAGGTCCCGTTCCGGGAAACAAACTCCACCAACGTAAACGTGTCGCTCGCAGCGGGCAGGAAATTGTCCATCAAGGACAAGCTCAAGGTCCCGGCAAACTCCACCAGACTGGTGGATCGGAGGGAATCGTACGTCACGCCCCGCGCGGTCCCGCCCAGCTCGAACGAAAGTCCGGCGGTGGCCTGCAAGGACAGCCCGCCGTTGATCACGAGATTGCCGGCGGAATTCCCCGGAGCGATCGTGCCCGAGCTGACCACGTTCCCAACGATCTGGCCACTGCCCGTCAGGAGCCCGCTGTTCAACAAGGTCCGGCCCGCGCCCACGTTCACGCTGCCGGCCGCCCCCAGATTAAGCGTCGCTCCGGCGAAGTTGTTGAACGTGTTGTTGCCGGTGCCGAGGTTCACCGAACCCCTGACGGTTCCGTAATTGTTAACGGTCTCATGGCCGTTCCCGCTCAGCACGGCCGAGCCGCTTAGGCTGGAAATGGTGCCGTAGTTGTTCAGCGTGTTGTTGGCCCCGTTGACCAGGCGCACGCCCACACCCGTTCCCGATCCGCCCTGCACGCTGCCTCCGACGACGGTCACGGCAATGTTGCCGCCGCCATTGTTGCCCCGGCTCTGCGCGAAAATGCCGTCGGAGCCGCCACCCCCGGCCGCGACGTCGCCGTTGACCGAGACCCCCACGAAGCCCCCGACGCCGATGCCGCCGGCACTCTGCGCGAAGATGCCGTGAGACCGGTTGCCCAGCGTGGTGATATTGCCCGTGTGGGCAACACTCACGACGCCGCCGTTCCCGACACCGCCGACACTGCCGGAGAAATTGAGGTAATTCCCGTTATTGTCGAGACTGCCAGCCACGCCGCCGCCGCCGCCCACGCTCTGCGCGAAAATGCCGTTCGCGCCGGCCCCGCGCGTGATGATGTCATCCGAGGAAGTAACCACCACGGTTCCGCCCACGCCCATGCTGCCGCCGCCCCGCCCGAAGGCGGGATTGTAACCGACGGTCAGGCCATCGGTGCTCAGGCCATACATCACGGTACCGGCGACGCCACCGCCACCGCCCACGCTTTGCGCGAGAATGCCGTGGGCGCCGGCGCCCGTCGTATCGATCAGGCCATCCATCAACACGGTGACGGCGCCCCCGTTGCCCGCAGCGTTGTTCGTCCCTCCAATGTTGACAGAGTAATCATCATAACCAACCACCCCGTTGCCCCCCACACCCCCGCCCGCGCCGATGCTCTGAGCGAAAACTCCGTAAGACCCGGCGCTGAGCGTCGTGATATTGCCGGTCTGGTCGACCACGACGTTGCCGCCGTGGTTGCCAGTCCCGCCGATGCCGCCGAGCGCAATCGACACCGTGTCGTTTTCCGCCTGGACGTGGTCCAACGCGGCCGCAACGATTCCATCGATCACGACGCTGTCGAAGAGGTTGTCCAAACCCTTGTTGCCGTCGCCGCCGGAGCCGCCGCCACCGCCAATGCTCTGGGCGAAGATCCCGTACGCATCGCCGCCGCGGGTGATGATGTTGCCGACATTGGTCACGCCGACCAGACCGCCGAGACCGCCATCGCCACCGGACCCGCCCAGGCTCAATTCCAGACTCTTATTGCTGCTGTTGGTCGCTTCCGGTGCGCCAGGGTTGCTGCGGAGGAACAAGTTGACGGAACGGGCACTCCCGCCGGTGCCGCCGCCGCCGCCCACGCTCTGCGCGAAGATGGCATGCGATCCGTCGCCCAGCGTTTCGATCAGTCCGTCGCGATCAACCGACACCGTTCCCCCGCGATTCCCAATGCCGCCGCTGCCGCCCACGGCGACACTTAAGGACAGGTTGTCATTGTTGTTCACCTGACCCACCTCCAGCACGGCGTTGGCCGCGAGGCTGGCCCCGCCGTTGCCGCCGCCGCCACCGATGCTCTGTACAAAGATACCTGCTGAATCAGCGCCCTCCGTGAAAATCTCGCCGTTGCCATCGACGCGCACATCGCCGCCGACACCGCCGGCGCCGCCTTTGCCGCCCACCGTGAAGGCCACCTGCACTCCGGTGCCCGCGCTGGCCAGACCCAGATTCACGGCACCGCTCATCCCGCCATTGCCGCCGCCGCCGCCGATGCTCTGCGCAAAGATCCCGCGCGACCGGGCGCCAAACGTTTCGATGTAGCCGTTATTACTCACCGTGACCCGGTTGCCGTCGCCGCCGGTGCCACCGTTGCCGCCGAGGGAAACCGTCGCGTTCTTCGCACCGGTACCGGAGAAGGAGCCGGCAAAGCTGGCTCCACCATTTCCACCGCCACCGCCGACGCTCTGCGCGAAGACACCCGCAGCCTCATCACCGATGGTCGATATCAACCCGGTGTTTTGCACCGTGACGATTCCGGCGGCGTTCCCTTGCCCCCCGGTTCCGCCCATGGAAAAGCCCAACCCACCGCTCTGCGCACTGAGCGCCGCGGCCACGCTAAATCCGCCCGAACCGCCGCCGCCGCCCACGCTCTGGGCCATGATCCCATGCGAGAGACCCCCGTCCGTGTAAAGCTCGCCATTGTTAATGACGTCCACCGCCGAGGCCACCCCGCCAATGCCACCGTTGCCGCCGAGGCTGAAGGCGAGCGCCGGTCCGCTGTAGCCGCCGCTGGCAGCAATGGAAAAACCGCCATCGCCGCCGCCGCCGCCTACACTCTGCGCGAGGATGCCGTACGAATGTTTGCCAAAGGTTTCAATCGTATTCCGGTTGTCGACGTTCACCGTGCTGGCCGAGCCACCCGCGCCACCACTGCCGCCCAGACTCGCACCCAGCGAACCGGCGACACCGCCTGCTGCGGCGACGCTAAATCCTCCCGTGCCGCCACCACCGCCGACACTTTGCGCCACGATTCCGTGGGCGTCGTCGCCCTCGGTCGTAAGGTGGCCGTAGTTTTCGAGAATGACCGCCCGACCGGAACCGCCACCGGCGGCGGAGCCACCCAGGCTCGCGGAAAGACCCGCCGCCCCGATCGCCGCACTGACACTGAACCCGCCGTCACCGCCGCCACCCCCCACGCTTTGGGCGAACAAGCCGTAGGACCGGTCGTTCAGCGTCAAGATGTCGCCGGTGCTGGTCAGGGACACTTCCTCGCCGCTACCGCCCGTGGCGCCCTTTCCGCCGACGCTGATCGCGCCGGCAACGGCACCACCGCTGACTGCGATGCTGAAGCCGCCCGAACCGCCGCCGCCGCCCACGCTCTGGGCCATGATCCCATGCGCATCGAGGCCCGCCGTCGTGATCGTGCTTCCACTGGTCACTACTACGTTGCTGCCGCTGCCACCGGTGCCGCCCCGCCCACCCACCGCGACGGCCATCGAGATGCCGGTGCCCACGGAACCGGAAACGGCGAATCCGCCGTTGCCACCGCCGCCGCCCACGCTTTGGGCAAAAATGCCGTACGAACGGCCGCCCAAAGTTTCGATGGTGCCCTGGGTGGTGCTTTCCACGAGGACGGATGCACCGTGGCCGCCAGCTCCGCCGGAACCACCGATCGCGACGCTGCCGCCCAGTTGCGACGCCGCCGCCGCTCCGCCGCCGGTGCCGCCGCCGCCGCCGATGCTTTGCGCGAAGATGCCGACGGAGTCATTGCCCGCCGTCAACACCGACCCTTCGTTGTAAAGGTCGACCGTTGCGCCGTTCCCGCCTTTGCCGCCTGCGCCACCAACGGAATAGAACAATCCGGCGGAGGTGGCGCCGTTCCCGCCACTGCCCCCCACGCTCTGGGCGAAGATGCCGCGGGCAAACTGGTTTTCCGTTTCCACGCTGCCGAAGTTGTCAACGGTCACCAAACCACCGTTTCCGCCGGCGGAACTGTTGCCACCACCGCCATTGAACAGGCCACTGCCGGCGCCGCCGCTGCCACCGCCGCCGCCGACGCTTTCCGCGAAGAGTGCGTTCGCTCCCAGGCCCCGGGTGAGGATCGTCCCTTCGTTCGAGACCAGGACGTTGCCGCCGTGTCCGGCGCTGCCGCCGCTGCCGCCGGAGGACGAGAAGACGCTGTCACCGCTGCCACCGCCGCCGGCAAAGCCGCCGATGCTCTGCGCGAAAATGCCGTGCGCATCGGCTCCCGAGGTCTCGATCGAGCCGCCCGGCCCGAGATTCACCATGGCGAGCGCCCCATCGCCGGAGCCGCCACCATTTCCGCCATCGCCGTCAATCCAGCCACTGCTGCCGGAGGCACCGCCCGCACCACCCAGGCTGCGTGCACTGATTCCGTACGCGGCCGTTCCCAATGTGTTGATGGTCCAGGTGCCGTCCACCACCGCCGCGCCACCGTCGCCGCCGATGCCGCCGTTTCCACCCTCACCGGCTGCATGGCCTTCGCCGCCGTTTCCACCCTGTCCGGCCCGACTCAAGGCCAGCACACCGACGGAATCATTCCCGGTGGTGACCAGGTTGCCGCTCCCCGTGATCGCTGCGGATTTGGCGTCGCCGCCGCCTCCGGCAGGCCCTCCGTCATTGTCGCCGCCAAGAGGATTATTGTAGCCATCGCCGCCATCGCCGCCACGACCGCCCTGGCTGACGGCCAGAATCGCGGAAGAACCAGCCCCCGTCGTACTGATAATGCCCTTGCTGCTCACGGTGCTCGTGCCGGCGTCGCCGCCCCTGCTGCCCGCTCCTCCGTTGTTTGAGGTAAACACGCCGTCAGGTCCCCGAGATCCATTGCTCCCGGCGCTTTCCACCCGGAGGCCGGCCGCGTTGCTGCCGGTCGTCCGGGTGGCCCAGACTCCGCCGTCATAATCGAGGGAGAGGTTCTGACCAAGCAACCGGTTCAGGACTACGCCGGTCGCGCCGGCAACTGGGGTGATGTCGTAACAGAGGTTGGTAACCGCCAGAAAAATGTTCGTAACGGACGTGGGAAGTACAAGGTTGAAGTCGATGCCCGCCCCCTGATATCCACCATAACTGTAATGCCGGGTTGAGGGCGTGAGGGTCGCGAGATCCAGTTCCTGGGTCGCCAGACCGCATTCCGGCACCGTTGATCGGACGCGCTTCGTACCACCGACCAGCGTGCCGCTGTATGCGGGAGTCGTCGCGTCCAGCACTGTGGTGCCCGATCCCTCATCCATCCGATAATAGGCCACCAGGCCCGCTTCGTTTCCGGCCAACCGCGTATTGATGTTCGCCGTGAGCTGCCCCTGGGTCCGCGCCACATTCCAGATGCGAAACTCATCGATTTCACCCTCAAAATATCCCGCACCATTCCGGCCAATGAGCAAATCAAAGTTGCCCCGCGTGAAGGTCCCGGCATTGGAGGGCAAAGCTGCTTCCGCCACGCCGTTCCGGTAAATGATCATGGATTGGCTCGCGACACTGGACACCAGGGCAAAGTGTTGCCAGGTGCCAACGATCGGCACCGGCGGAGTGTATTGCAGCCTCCTCCCGCCGAAGTCCCAATAAACCTGGCCGTTGCTCCAGGGGATGTGGGCGTTGAAGGCGTTCGCGTTACAACTGAAAGTGGACTGGGCCTTGGCGGACCCAACCCACTGCCAGAATTCAACGGTGATCTCCGTGGTGGGCATCTGATTGCCAAAGCCAGGAATGGCGACATGGTCGTCCACTCCGTCAAACTTCAGCGCAAAATCCGGCGGCGTGGTCGAGATGCGGACATCGTCGATGGTGCAGGCTCCCGAGATATTCTGGATGGTGATGGTGGTGGGCGAGGCGAGCGCGGTGAATTCGTAAACGGCGGTTCCCCATTCGTTCCCACCGGGGGCCGCGAGATCGGCCTCGAGATTCGTGCTGAAGAGATTGGACACTGTCGTCCGCACCGTGCCCACCCCACCGCCCCAGCCGATCACGGCGAGCGACACCCAATACTTCTGCCCGGTGGTCGTTTCGAACTGTTGCGTGACGGCGTGACTGCCAAAGTTGTTGCCGACATGCATCGCCTCCGTGCCTTCGTAAGGCGGCAGCCCGCCGAAAGGCATGCCCAGCAAGGCCGGATTGCCGGAAGAGGTCCACTCACCGTAGGCTGGACGGTTGTGAACAAACGTCCCGGGACCGCTGGTCAATCCCAGTTCGAAACCGCCGTCCCTGAAGTTCTTGACCTCGACGATTCTCACATCATCGACGATGGAACCGCCGCTGATATTTTTAAGGGCGATCGACGTCTGCGAACTCGTGGCGTCAAAAGTAAATTCCCCGGATCGCCACCCCCCATTTCCCGGAGAAGTCACGTCGCCGAGAATGTTGGTACCCGCAGTGTTATAGACGGTCGCCCGCGCAATGCCGACGGTATAGCCGTTTACCGCGAAGGAAACCCGGTAGGTTTCCCCAACCCGGGTGGCGAATGACTGCCAGATCTGGCCCGGCGCGGTGTTCCCGTCATAGCCGAGCAACATCGACTCCTGACCCTCATACGAAAGGCGGCCGAAGTACGGCATCCCCAAGAGGTGGGTGGAAAACTTGTTCCAGGCGCCGTAGGTCGACGGAGAAAAATAGGAGGAGTCGGGCCCGGACGTCAGACCGAACTCGAATCCTCCGTTTTGAATCAAGTTCTGGGCATGGACCTGACCGCTGAAGAAAGCCATCGAACCGAAGAGTGCGCCCAATAGCACCGGCACAAGCTGGCAGCATTTTGGCTTCATCCCCGCCAAGGATTGGCTGCCGCCCCGGGCACACGGCTGGTCCGGCGTTGAAACCCGAAAGGTCGGATCAGCCGACTTCAATCCAAACGGTGCTTTCGAAGAGGAACTGCCGGTTGGCCGGGGTTGAACTCCCGTTCGATTGAAGGCTCGGGAAAGGAAGCGATTGCGCGGGGCCAGACCGCAAACATTGGCGATACAACGGGGGTTCATCTCCCTCGTAAGCGCCGTTCCCACGGGAAAAGTATGTAAGTATTTCAGAAAACTTCCCACGCATCCGCCTGGGAGCGGCGTTAATCGAACCGTCCATACGCTTCCCGCCGGGCGGAAACAGGCTAAGCCGGAAGAATGTAGCTGGAACAGAAGGCAACGGAGGAAACGGAGGGAAGTGCAGTAATTCTGCGCTGGTCGCAACACCTTCACTGGAATCACCGAACGGTGAATCCCGCCCCACGCCCTGCAAGCTCGTGAACAGCCAGGGTTGTCCACTCTGCTCTTTCTGTGTCCTCCTGTTTAATGGTATGGCCCCGGCTAGAGCGTATTAAATAAAGTCGTAGCCATCCATCTCCTGCGGTGGCAGACTGA
>CAYXDZ010000029.1:0-17155 GCA_964463815.1 uncultured Verrucomicrobiota bacterium
TCTTGATATTCTTACGCGCGGTGTGCGTGAAGTGGTTGCCGCCGATGGAGAAGGCGTCGCCGTCACCACCGAAGACAAAGACATGCAGATCCGGCCGGCTGAGCGCCACCCCCGTGGCGAAGGGCAGCGCGCGGCCGTGAATGAAATGCACGCCGTGGGCCTGGACAAAATAAGGGAAGCGACTGGAGCAACCGATGCCGGCGACGGTGGTGATCTTTTCGTGCCACATCGCGCGCTTCTCGATGAGCTTGAAGTAAAGCGCGAGGACGGAGAAGTCGCCGCAGCCGGGGCACCACGTCGGGTGGTCGGCGGCGACCTCCTTCTTGATGAGCGGCTTGCGGTCGGTGTCCGGCAAGGCCGGCGCGGGCACCAGATTGCTGGTGCGAACGGGAAACTCGTTGGTGATGTTGATCATGATGGGATTATTAAAGAGGAAGTGTCGCTCAGCGGTGATTCAGTGCCAGCGTGGCGGGCACGGCGGTCGAGAGCAAAGCAAGGAAATGACTTACAGCATCAGCCAAGTGATCGAAGGATTCGTCGTGCCCAACGAATGGTGGCGTTTCCGGCAGGTTCTCAGAAACCCCGGCACCCTGCTGCGGATGGTACTCCATGACGAACTGCCGGCCGGCCAGCGAGACCCACAAAAAGCAGACACCCGAGGGCAGCGGGTCGAGTTCAATTTGAGCGGACGGGTGCTGATGCACCACGGCGGTCACAAGATCCTGAATTTCGATGGGCGTGTTCATGTGTGGGCACCCGGCTTTTCAAACACCGTGCGACGCTTCGGCAGAGCGACAATCGAGAGGGCTCCGTCCGACTGACAATACACTCGATGCCCGCGGGTGTCTGCCACCAGTGTTCCGTCCGATTGTCTTCGAATGTGATCCGCCTGCGGGGCGTACATCCGACCCGTGAAGTGGAGCGGAGCCGGGGTCTCGCGGGGAACAGAACAAAACTCGTCCTCGACCGCTTCGATGGTATGGCACACCAAGGCCAGCGCCTCCTCGGCAGAAGCCACAGCCGGTGCGGCCGCCAGTTTCTGTAAGAAAACCTGGAGTCGTTGGTGAATGTCCATGTCGGTTCATGGCAATTGCTTCGAACTTGGAGGAATCAGTTCTTCTGCTTGGCGGCGACGAGCAGCTCCTTCACGCGTTGGAGCACTTCCTTCACCTTCCAGGTGAGGCCGTCGCTCTTGTTGATGCCGCGAATCTTGGGGTCGCAATACCGCGCGCGGAGCACCGCCGCGAGCTGGCCGTAGCCGTAGAAGCCCTGGTCGTTCAACTCCACCACGAAGACGTGATTGAAGCCCGCGAAAATTTCCTCGAGCCCGTTGGGCAGCGGATTCAGCAGGCGGATGTGTAGCGACGAATAACTGTCGCCCGCGGCCCGCGCCTTCTCGACCGCCTCGCGGAGTGGTCCTTGGGACGAGCCCCAACCGACCAGGAGGACGTCTCCTTCGGGCGGGCCAAACACCTTCGGCACCTGCCATTCGGCGGCGAGCGCCTTGAGCTTGTTGCGGCGCTTGTCGGTCATCAGTTGATGCAGCTTCGGCGAGCTCGTCGGGTGCCCCAGTTCGTCGTGCTCCAGGCCGGTCACGACCGGATACTTGCCGCTGGCCACACGGGTGCCAGGCGCGAGGTGACGGGTTACGCCGTCCGGGAGTTGCAGATCGTACGGCTTGAAATCCGCGACAGGTGTGAGGTCTGGGGTTATGTCCTGGCAAACTTTCTGGAGGTTCGGTTCCTCGAAGGCTTCGATGCGGGTGGCGATGGCCTGGTCGGTGAGGATGATCACCGGCACGCTGTACTTGCGGGCAATGTTCACCGCTTCGATGGCGGTGTAGAAACAATCCTCGACGTTTGCGGGAGCAATCACCACGCGGGGCGAATCGCCGTGGCCACCAAAGCACGCGATGTTCAGGTCGGATTGCTCGACATTCGTGGGCATGCCCGTGGAAGGGCCACCCCGTTGCACATCGACGACGATCAGCGGTACTTCCGCCATGATGCCCCAGCCGAGCGCCTCGGTTTTCAACGAGATGCCCGGGCCGCTGGAACCGGTAACGGCCACGCGTCCGGCGTAGCTCGCGCCCAACGCCATGGAAATGGAGGCGATCTCGTCCTCGCACTGGATGAACATGCCGCCGTATTTGGGCAACTCGCGCCGAAGCAATTCCATGATGTCCGACCAGGGCGTGATCGGGTAGCCCGCCCCGAAGCGCACGCCGGCCGCGATCAGCCCGTAGGCCAGGGCTTCGTTACCGTTGGTGACCACCTGGTGGCCATCCCGCTTCATGCTGTCGCCGAACTGAAAGGTCTCGATCAAACCCGACAAGTTGTAGGCATAACCGGCATGGAAAGCCGCCAGTGCGTTTTTCAGGATGCTCTCATCCTTGCCGGCAAAGCGCTCGGAAATCAGCTTCTCCAGCTTGTCCGTGTTCAGGTCGAACATGCGGGCCAGCAGGCCAAGGGAGTAAATGTTCTTCCCCTTGTCTTTCGCGGTGCCGCCGATGGCTTCGACGGTGAGGCTCGTGATGGGAATGCCGACATGGTGATAATCCTGCGTCTTGGTCGGGTCGGGATCCACGTGATCCGAATCGTACAACACGATGCCGCCTTTCTTCAGGGAGCTGAGATGCTTCTGGTAGGACTCCTCGTAAAAGGCGAGCAGCACATCGGCGTCATCGCCGGAGCTCAACACTTCGCCGGTGCCGATGCGCACCTGGAAGATGGACGCCCCGCCGGAGATGGTGGAGGGAATCGTCATGAAGGTCATGACTTCCTGTTCGCTGCGCCCGGCCAACCGGGCCAGAAATCCACCGATTGCCTGAATGCCATCCTGGGAGTTGCCGGCGATACGGATGACCGCCTCAGAGATTTTGGAAAGTTTCGGCTGAGGAACCGAACTGGCCGGAGCCACTGTAGAATCGCTCATTTTCGATAATTTGATCTCAAACTGGCCGCGGCAGCTTCGACAAAATGTGAGGTGCGATGTACTGCGCGCCAATAGAGTCGGACAACGCTATCACCCGACATCTTCAAGTCAAATGGGATTATCGGTTGTAACCGCCTAAACTAAAGCCACTTCTGGCTCGTGCGGTAGAAACAGGGCATCCGCGCCGGGCCTGATCAAAAGGGAACCTTATGCGCCTTGCCTCCCTGATAAACGAGGGTCAGCTGCCATTCAGATCCGATAATGCGCGTTGCAAACCGGTCGCCACCGCCCGCCCGGCACGCTCGGAAATCACCCAGCCGCCGGCTTCGTTGACGGCTGCTTTCACCTCTGGCATCGCGTTCTCCGGTGCCACGAGCCAGCGGCCGAGTTCGCGCCGCAGCATCGGCAGATCGTTCCAGTGATCGCCGGCGATGAAGGTTCCGGCAGGTTCCGCCGCGCACAGCTTCGCCACTTCTTGCAGGGCACTGCCCTTGTGATAATCCGCGTGGCTCAATCGCGCATAGACGTGGTTGGCGACCACCGTGACTTCGGGCCACGCCCGGCAGCGTAGTTCCACCTGCTCGACGATGGCGACCGCATCCTCCGGACTGGTGGCCACCAGGCAGAACGGTGACCACGGATCTTCATAGACTTCCGCCACGAAATTGCCGTTCACCCATTCAAACCAGTGCGGCAATTCCGGGCGCAACCGGGCAAACAATTCGTCATGAGTTCGCGCGCAACGCTCGTTCCAGTCGGTGTGCGCCACGTAGCGATCGCCCTCGCGCACGTGAATTTCGCGCTCCACGACCACGAGATAATCGGGAGCCACCGCCAACCGGGCCCGCGCTAGTTCGCGGAGTAGGTCCGCCAGCGAGCGACCGGTGTTCACCACCCAGCGCACGCCCTGGCTTTGCAATTGCGCGATCACCGCCTGGAACTCGGGGGCGATGGCGGGCGATTCGAGGTCGGTGTGGATGGTGCCGTCGAAGTCGGTGCAGACCAGTTGGAGGGGCGGGGTGGAGCGTGGAATCATTTCTTGCGCCGGCAAAGCAATCGTGACATCTCACCGCTGTCAAAAAGTTTATGGCCGCACCCCCGCAACAATACGATGACGCGATGTTCGCCTTCAGCCAGGCGGACTACGCCACGGCTGCGCGCTTGCTGGCGGAAGTGCTGGCCGGCGATCCGGAGAACTTTGAAGCCCGGCTCGCGCTTGGCATGACGTATTACCGGCTGGGTGATTTACCGCAGGCCATCGCCGAAGGCCACAAAGCCGAGCAATTGCGCCCCCACGAGCAGTTGGTTCATACCAACCTCAGCCTGTTCTACATGAAATCGGGCGACAAGGTGACGGCTGAAAAACACGGACTCAAAGCGCGGATTGCGTCGTGGCGGGAACCGGCCGAAGCCAAGCCCGCCGAAGCGACCGATCCGGAATTGCAGCTCGCCCAGCCCAAGGCCGCTCCCGTCGCCGTCACCGGCAAGAAGCTGCCCGACATGCCTTGGAAAAAAAACAAGCCCATCCCCTCGTCCAACTCGTGAGCGAACCGAGCCTGGAATTTTTTCCCGTTGCGGAAACGGCATCCATAGCCCCTGGCGAAGGGCGTACGGTTCATCTGCGCGGCCGCGAGTACGCCGTGTTCAATCTGGAAGGCGAATTTCACGCCATCGACAACGAGTGCCCGCATCGCGGCGCCCCGTTGGGCGCCGGCACGCTGGACCACGGCAAGGTGCATTGTCCCTTGCACGGTTGGGCGTTCGATCCCCGGAACGGTGCCTGTGAAACGCGGCTCGGCTGCGACGTGCGCCATTACCCGACTCGCGTCGAGGCTGGTGAAGTGTTGCTTTGTCCCCAACCCGACCCCAGTTTGCCCGTATGAAATCCGCCTACGAACTCGCCATGGAACGTCTGAACAAGACCGCGCCGGTGGAAAAAATGACCGATGCCCAGAAGCGGCAGATCGCCGGGCTGAACGAGAAGTACCAGGCGAAGATCGCGGAGCGCGAAATCTTCCTGAAGGACAAAATCACCGAGGCCCTCGGCAAGGGCGCATACGAAGAAGTCGAACAGCTTGAAAAACAGCTCGCCAGCGAACGCCGGGCGCTCACCGGTGAACTGGAGGAAAAGAAGGACGCCATCCGCCAGCGACGTTGAACCCCCACTGGTGCCCGGTTGCCCAATATCTATTGCTTCGACCGGGGGGCTTGCTTACGTTCCGGCCGTCGAACGACATGAAAATTTTCATCAACGGCAAGTATTTTACCGAGAAGACCGCCACGGTGTCCGTCTTCGATCACGGGTTGCTCTACGGCGACGGCATTTTTGAGGGCATCCGCGCGTACAACGGCCGGGTCTTCAAGCTCAAGGAGCACATTGAGCGGCTGTATCACTCCGCCAAGGCACTGTTGCTCGAGATTCCCATGACACCCGAGGCCATGACCAAAGCCGTGGTGGACACCTGCCGGAAGAACCGGTTGCGCGATTGCTACATCCGGCTGCTGGTCACGCGCGGACCGGGCTCGCTGGGATTGAATCCCAATCGTTGCAAGAATCCGCAGGTCATCATCATCGCGGACAAGATTCAGTTGTATCCGCCGGTGATGTACACGCGGGGCCTCGACATCGTGACCGTGCCGACCACGCGCAACCTGACCAACGCGGTCAATCCCGCGATCAAGTCGCTCAACTACCTGAACAACATCCTCGCCAAGATCGAGGCGAACAACGCCGGCGTCGAGGAGGCGGTGATGTTGAACGCCCAGGGCTTCGTCGCCGAATGCACGGGCGACAATATTTTCATCATCAAGGGTGACGAACTGCTGACGCCGCCGCTTTCGGCGGGCGCGTTGTATGGGATCACGCGCGGAGTGGTGATGGAGCTGGGCCGCGCCGCGGGCTTGCGGGTGCGCGAGGCGGACCTGACGCGCTACGACTTGTTCATCGCCGACGAATGCTTCCTCACCGGCACCGGGGCGGAACTCATTCCCGCCGTGAAGATCGACGGGCGGGTGATTGGCAACGGCAAGCCGGGCAAGGTGACCAAGCAGTTGGTGCGGGCGTACCGCGACTTGACGCAGACCACAGGCGAGCCGATATGAACTTCAATGATGCGGTGCCAGAGATGCCAGCAACGGGACGCCCTGGTTCACTTGACTCAGCGCGAGGGTAGCCGCGAAGACAAAGTTTCTATTTGCGACCAATGCGCCGCAGAGTTGGGGCTGAACGATCCCCAATCCATGTCTCTGGCTTCGATTCTTTCGCTGCTTAAGGAACATGGCGAATGGAAGCAGCCGGGCTCCGGGCCGCTTGACGGATGACCCGCACCAACGAATAGTGCGGCAGATAAATTTATGCTTTGCGGATTGTGCAAACAAAAGAACGCGACGGTTCACCTCACGCAGATTGCCGGCGACAAGATGCAGAAGGTGGATCTATGCGAGGAGTGCGCCAAGGAAAAGGGCGTGAATGATCCGGCGGGCTTTTCGCTGGCGGACATGCTCCTTGGTTTGGGGGCCTCGCAGGAAATGGAGGACGCGGCCGGTGGAGCGGACCTTGTCTGCCCAAGTTGCGGCTTCAGTCAGGCAGACTTCAAGAAGTCCGGCCGGCTGGGTTGCGCCGATTGTTTCGACACCTTTGCGGAAGGCTTGGAAGCCCTGCTCAAATCCATGCACAAGGGCACCCGGCACATTGGCAAGGTGCCGGCGGGCTTGCGGCGGACCCAGGATTTGGAGAAGCGCCTTAATCAGTTGCAGGCGGACCTCGACCAGGCCGTCGAGGCTGAAAATTTTGAGAAAGCGGCGGTGCTGCGGGACGACATCAAAAAAACGCGCAGTGATTTGGAAGCCTGCGCCCAGGGATGATCCATGGACCTGAACGAATTCCTCATCAGTCCCAAGGACACGGCCCGCCGCACCGGGCCGAATGACAAGATCGTTATCTCGAGTCGCATCCGGCTGGCGCGGAATGTGCGCGGTATCGCCTTCCCTGGCTGGGGTAAGAAGCCGGATCGCGTGAAGGCCGCCCAGCTCATCCGGCCGGCGGTGGAATCGTTGCCGGATCTGGCCGGTTGTTTCGCCGAGTCGATGGACAATCTCGCATCCCTCGACAAGCAGTTGCTCGTCGAGCGCCACTTGATCAGCCGCGAGCACGCCGCCAAGGGGGCGGGCAGTGCCATGGCGCTGAACCGCGATGAAACGCTCTGCTTCATGATCAATGAAGAGGACCACATCCGCATGCAGGCGCTGCGCCCCGGCCTGCAATTGCGGGAGGTCTGGGAGACGATCAACCAGGTGGACTCGCGGCTCGAGCAGAAGCTGGATTACGCCTTCAGTCCGGACCTGGGCTATTTGACGGCGTGCCCGACCAACCTCGGCACCGGGATCCGCGTGAGCGCGATGCTGCATCTGCCGGGATTGGTGCTGGCCGAGCAGATCAACCAGATCATTCAGTCGGTGAACAAGCTGGGGCTGGCCGTGCGCGGGCTTTACGGAGAAGGCACCGAAGCTCTGGGCAACGTGTTTCAAGTATCGAACCAGATGACGCTGGGCGAGGCCGAGGAAACCATCGTCGAGCGGCTCAACAAAGTGCTTGCCCAGATTATCGAGCACGAGGAGAACGCTCGCCTCCGCCTGCTGGAGAAGAAGCCCAAGGTGTTGCTCAACCACATCGGCCGCGCTTTTGGCACGCTGGCCAGTTCCCACATCATCTCCTCGAAGGAAACCATGAACCTGCTTTCGTTGTTGAAGCTGGGCATGGATCTGGGGTTGTTTCCGGGTGTTGAACGGGCCGTGGCCGATGAGTTGTTTCTGATCACGCAGCCGGCGCATTTGCAGAAGCAGTTCACCGGGAAGCTGGGCGCTGACGAACGGGACATGCGCCGGGCCGACATGCTGCGCGAACGCCTCGCCGGGATCACCCGGCCGCTGGATGCGGTGCCCGGCGCACCCACTCCGAGCGCGGACGCGCAATAAGCGTGTCAGCGGGCAGTGGCTGGGGCTCGCGCGGTGGCGGCACTTTTCGATGGCTAAATCGCCGACTGCGGCTAAACTTTCCAGCGAAGGGTTCGATAGATGGGAAGCGGGTGCACGGATGCCTGAAGGAGCCCTTCGACGGTGGTTGGAAACGGGCAGGGATGCTGGTTCCCGGCCGAAGTTCTTACGCAATCATTCAGCACGATGTGTTATGCCTGAAGAATCCATGAACAACTTCACGCCGCGCGCGCAGCAGGTGCTCGCGCTGGCGCGCAAGGAAGCCGATCGTTTCAACCACAACTTCGTGGGCACTGAGCATTTGCTGCTTGGGTTGCTCAAGCTGGGCCAGGGCGTCGCGGTCAACGTGCTCCAGAAACTGGGGCTGGACCTGGAGACCGTCCGACTCGAAGTGGAGAAGCAGGTTGAAAGCGGTCCGGACGCCAAGCAGCTCGGCAACATCCCCTACACGCCGCGCGTGAAGAAGGTGCTCGCCCTCGCCGCGAAGGAGGCCAAGAACCTCACGCACACCTACGTGGGCACCGAGCACATCCTGCTGGGATTGCTGCGCGAAGGTGATGGCGTGGCCGCGCGGGTGCTCCGCAATCTGGACGTGGACATCGAGCTGACCCGCCAGGAAATTTTGAAGGAACTGGATCCCAATTTCGCCAATCAGGACGAAATGGCGCCCGCCGGCAGCGAGCCGTCCGAGGGCAAGTCGGAGAAGAAGGGCGAGGTGAAAACCCCCGCCTTGAAAGCCTTTGGCCGCGATCTGACGGAGATCGCGCGCAAGGGCGAGATGGATCCCGTGATCGGCCGCAAGAAGGAGATCGAGCGCGTCATCCAAATTCTCTGCCGCCGCACCAAGAACAACCCCGTGTTGCTGGGCGAGGCGGGCGTGGGCAAGACGGCCATTGTTGAGGGGCTCGCCCAGGAAATTGCCCGCGGCAATGTGCCCGAACTGCTCCGCGACAAACGCGTCATCACTCTCGACCTCGCGCTGATGGTCGCCGGCACCAAGTATCGCGGCCAGTTCGAGGAACGCATCAAGGCGGTCATGGACGAGATTCGCCGCGCCAAGAACATCCTGCTCTTCATCGACGAGTTGCACACTATCGTTGGCGCGGGCTCCGCCGAGGGCACGATGGACGCCTCGAACATCATCAAACCCGCCCTGAGCCGCGCCGAGATGCAGTGCATTGGTGCGACCACCCTCAACGAGTATCGCAAATACATCGAAAAAGATGCCGCGCTCGAGCGCCGTTTTCAGAGCGTGAAGGTCGAACCGCCGACCCCCGAGGATGCGGTTGCCATTTTGAAAGGCTTGCGCGTCAAGTATGAGGATCACCACAAGGCCAACATCACGGATGCCGCGGTGGAATCGGCGGTGAAACTCTCCGATCGTTACATCACCGACCGGTTCCTGCCGGACAAGGCCATCGACGTGATGGATGAAGCGGGTTCGCGGGCGCGCATCGGCGCCATGACCCGTCCGCCGGAGGTCAAGGATCTCGAGGCCGAGATCGAAGTGCTCCGCGCCAAGAAGGAAAAAGCCATCAAGGAACAGGACTTTGAAGGTGCGGCCTCGATGCGTGACTTGGAGAAGCAGTCCAAGGAACGTCTCGAAGGTGTCCTCCAGGGCTGGAAAAATGACCGCGAGGAAAAGCGGGTCACCGTGGATGAGGATGACATCCTCCAGGTGGTTTCCAAATGGACCGGCATTCCGCTCCAGCGCATGGAACAGGGCGAGACGCAGCGCCTGCTCCACATGGAGGAGGAGTTGACGAAAACCGTCATCGGTCAGCGTGAAGCGGTGGTCGCGATGAGCAAGGCGTTGCGTCGGTCACGGGCCGACCTCAAGGATCCCAAACGTCCGATCGGCACGTTTGCCCTGCTTGGGCCCACCGGCGTCGGCAAGACGTTGCTGGCGAAAACGTTGGCGGAGACCATGTTTGGCGACAGCAAGTCGTTGATCCAGCTCGACATGAGCGAATACATGGAGAAGTTCACCGTCTCCCGCCTGATTGGTTCGCCGCCCGGCTATGTCGGCTACGAGGAAGGCGGCCAGCTCACCGAGCAGGTGCGCCGCAAGCCGTACAGCGTCATCCTTTTCGACGAGATCGAGAAGGCGCATCCGGACGTGATGAACATGCTCCTGCAAATTCTCGAAGAGGGCAAACTCACGGACAACGTGGGCCGCGTCGTCAATTTCCGGAACGCCATCATCCTGCTCACCTCGAATGTCGGCGCCGAAACGATCAAGAAGGCCTCCCTCGGTTTCGGGCCGGCCAATGACAATATCACGTACGAGAAAATGCGGGATCGGATCATGGACGAGGCCCGGCGCGCGTTTCGTCCGGAGTTTCTTAACCGGCTGGATGACATCATCGTCTTCCGCTCGCTGACCAAGCCGGACTTGATTCAGATTCTCGATCTGGAGATCGCCAAAGTGGGCGAACGGCTCAAGGCCCGCGGCATCAATCTGGTGCTGGACGAGGCGGCGAAGAATTTCCTGGTCGATAAAGGTCACGATCCCGACTACGGCGCGCGGCCGATGCGCCGGGCGGTGGAGCAGCACCTCGAAGACCCGCTCGCGGAGGAAATCATGCGCGGAAATCTGCACGCCAACGATCCGGTCGAGGTGACGGTGGCTGAAGATCGTTTGAAGTTCGTCCAGAACACGCCGGCCGCCGGCCCCGAGCCGGTGTCGAACTGAATCAACCCGTCAATTCATCACCAGCGCCGCCCCATCCGGGGCGGCGTTTGTGTTGGGGAGCGATGAATTGCACTCAACCGGCCGCCCCGGTAACACTTTTTTACCGTGAGTGTCGCCGTGTTGTCCGGCACTCTCTCCCGAGCCATGTCCATCTGGGCCATCCGAATTTTCTTTCTCCTGCTGTGCATGCTGGGCGGCTTTGCCGTGAGCCAGGTGCGGCCCGAGATGATCGGCAACGCCGGGTTGGGCGTCGTCGTCGGCTTCGGGTTTGGCGGGCTGCTGGTCGCGCTGGATGAAATGCTCAAGGGCTTTTCCCTGCGCACCTTCTCCTCGGTCACCTTCGGCCTCGTGCTCGGCAGCCTCATCGCGATGCTGCTCGACCGGTCCGGCTTGTTCCTGTGGGCGGATGAACGCGAGACCTGGTTGATCCGGCTCGCGATGTTTCTGGGCTTTGGTTACATCGGCATCCTCCTCGCGCTGCGCAGCAACAAGGAGGATTTCTCGCTCATCATTCCGTACGTGCGCTTCACCCGCCAGAACCAGCCCGAGGGGCTGCTGCTGCTCGACACCAGCGTGATCATCGACGGCCGGATCATTGACCTGCTTGAAATGAATCTCTTCGACGGCGTGGTGGTCGTCCCGAGGTTCGTGCTCAAGGAGCTTCAACAGCTCGCCGATTCCGCCGACCCCACGAAACGCGAACGCGGCCGGCGCGGGCTGGAATTGCTCAACCGCATGCAGCGTTCGGCGCGGACGCCGGTAAAGATTCACGAAGCCGAGGTGCCGGAGGAAACCGAAACCGACGCCAAGCTCGTGCGCCTGGCCCGCACGCTGAACGCGAAACTTTTCACCAACGATTACAACCTGTCCCGCGTTGCCGAATTGCAGTCCGTCCGGCTGGTGAGCATCAACGATCTGGCCCGCGTGCTGAAGCCCACCGTGCTCCCCGGCGACCGGTTCGATCTCAAGATCGTCCGCGAGGGCCGGGAAAAGGGGCAGGGGGCCGGCTATCTTCCGGACGGCACGCTCATTGTCGTCAACGAGGGTGACAAACTGGTGGGCCAGACCGTGCCCGTGGAGATCATCAACCAACTGCAAACCAGCGCCGGCACGCTCTTTTTTGCGCGCGTTCGGAAACCCTTTCCCGGCGAACCCTCAACCCCCGCCATGCCATGAAGCTCGTCACCGTTTTCCAATCCTTCAATCCCTCGGAAGCCCAGATGCAACGCTCGCGCCTGGAGGCGGCCGGCTTCAATGCCATGGTGAAGAATGAACTCGCCGCAACGATGATCGAAGGTTACACGATGGCAGCCGGTGGCATTCAAGTGCAGGTGCCTGAAGACCAGGTGGAGGCCGCGCGCGAGTTGTTGAACGATCCCGATTCGTCCACCGATGAAAACTGACTGGTCGCTGCACGCGCGAATGTTGCGCCGACTGCTTGGTGCCCGCCAGGTGCTGGCTGATCCCGCGAAGCTCGCCGCGTATGCCGGCGACAAGTGGTTTGCCGCGCGCCGGCCGGATCTCGTCGTCCTGCCGCGCCACACGAGCGACGTCAGCAAACTCCTTCGTTACGCTTCCCGGCATCGCCTGCCCGTCACGCCCCGGGGCGCGGGCCACGGTTATGTCGGCGGTTGCGTGCCCGTGCGCGGCGGCATCGTGCTTTCGCTCGAACGGCTGAACCGCATCAAGGAGATCCATGTCGGCGACTTCGTCGCCGTGGTGCAGCCCGCCGTCCTCACGAAGACCTTGCAGGATCGCGTCGAAGCACTGGGACTTTACTACCCGCCCGATCCGGCGAGTCGGGCGGACTGCAGCCTTGGCGGCAACATCGCCACCAACGCCGGCGGACCGCGCTGTCTCAAGTACGGCGTCACGCGCGATTACGTGCTCGGCCTCGAAGTCGTGCTGGCCGACGGTACGATCGTCCGTCTCGGCAGCCGCTGTCACAAGAATAAGACCGGCTTCGACCTGCACCGGCTGTTTGTCGGCAGCGAAGGGATGCTCGGTATCGTCACGGAAGCGACCTTGAAGCTCCTGCCCCTGCCCCCGTTCCGAGTGTGCTTGGGCATCGGCTTTGCAAGCGCCCGCGCTGCGGCCCAGACGTTGACCGCGATTTTTGCCGCCGGCTTTCTGCCCTGTGCGCTGGAGATCGCCGATCAGTTCACGCTCGCCGCCGCCCGCAAGCGGACCGGCAGCAAGCAACTCGACGGCTGCAATGCGATCTTGTTCGTCGAGCTCGATGGCCAGGAGTTCTCAGTTCGTGGCGAACTGGCGCAAGTCGAAAAGATCGTCCGCCGTTTCAAGCCGCGCTTCGTTAACCGCGCCTTCGGACCCGCTGAAGTCGAGAAGCTCTGGGGCCTGCGGCGTGAATTCTCCTATTCGCTGCGTGACACCGGACTGACCAAGCTCAACGAGGATATCGTGGTGCCCCGCAGCCGGCTCGAGGACCTGTTTGCTTTCGCCAATAAGCTCCAACGCAAGCACGGGTTGCAGGTCGCCTGCTTCGGCCACGCCGGCGACGGCAATATCCACGTCAACGTGATGGTAGATTACGAGGCGCCGGGCGCGAAGCGGTGCAGCGAACGCTGTCTCGATGATCTCTTCAAACAAATCCTCAATTGGGGCGGGGTCGTCACCGGCGAACACGGCATTGGCCTGGCCAAGAAGACCTGGTGGCCGCTGGCGGCGTCGCCGGAGGTTCGTGACCTGCACCGGACCATCAAACACGCCCTTGATCCGCACGGCGTGTTGAATCCGGGGAAATTTCTGGGTTGAGTGAAACCGTCTGGCCGCGCTGGTAATTCACATGGGGAAGGACTTTCGTTGGAGATTTCTGGCTGAAATGCGCCGGGAGATCAGATGGTTGGCGCGACGCTAGTGCGCCGCCAGCCAGTTCGCGCCGGTGCCGATCTCGACGAGAATCGGCACGTCGAGCGGCAGGGCGTTCTTCATGCAGTCCTCGACGAGCGCGCGGACTTCGGCCTCCTCCGCCTTCGGCACGTCGAACACCAGTTCGTCATGCACTTGCAGCAGCAACTTGGTCTGCAGCTTCCGCTGGTTCAGTTCCCGGTGGATGGCGGACATGGCGAGCTTGATCATGTCGGCGGCGGTGCCCTGGATCGGCGTGTTGATGGCGAACCGCTCGGCCTGCCCGCGCACGGTGGCGTTGGCGGAGTTGATGTCGCGGAGGAACCGCCGCCGGCCGGTGACGGTCTCGACGTAACCGGTCTGTTTTGCGCGCGCGATGGTTTCGTCAATGTAGCGGCGGATGCCCGGGTAGCTGGCGAAATAGTGCTCGATGATCCGCGCCGCTTCTCCGCGCGGGATGCCCAGCCGCTGCGCCAGCCCGAACGCCGAGATGCCGTAGGCGATGCCGAAGTTCACCATCTTCGCCTGACGCCGTTGCTCGCTGTTCACCTCCGGTAAAGCCACGCCAAAGACCCGTGCCGCCGTCGCGGTGTGGATGTCCTCGCCGCTGGCAAAGGCTTCCTTCATGCCGGCGTCGCCGCTGAGCGCGGCGATGATGCGCAGCTCGATCTGCGAGTAATCCGCCGAGAGCAGCGTGTGGTGTTCATCGCGCGGCACGAAGGCCCGGCGGATCTCCTGGCCGAGATCAGTGCGGATGGGAATGTTCTGGAGGTTGGGATTGTTTGAGGCAAGCCGGCCGGTGGCGGTGGCGGCTTGCTGAAAAGTGGTGTGAACGCGCCCGGTCTTCGGCGAGATGGCCTGCGGCAGCGCGTCGGCGTAGGTGGACTTGAGCTTGGAGACGGTGCGGTATTCGAGCAACTGCCGGACAATCTCATGGTCGTTCGCGAGCAGGAGCAGGGTCTGTTCGTCGGTGGCGTACTGGCCGGTGCGGGTTTTTTTCGCCTTGTCGGCGAGCTTGAGCTTGTCGAAGAGCACTTCGCCGAGCTGCTTGGGCGAGTTCAGGTTGAACGGTTCACCGGCAAGTTGATGAACGCGGGATTCGAGGGCGGCCATCTGCTTCTCCAGTTGCCGGCTGAAGTCCGCGAGGGCGACGGCGTCGATGCGGATGCCTTCCGCCTCCATGTCGATGAGCACGGGCAGCAACGGCGCTTCGATCTCGTAAAACACCTTTTCCTGGCCGCGCTCTTTCAGCAACGGCTCGAGCACCCCGCGCAATTGCCAGGTCACGTCGGCATCCTCGGCGGCGTATTCAGCGAGCCGGTCGAGCGGGACCTTGGCCATGTTCTCGGTCTTCTGTTCGCCGATCAGCGCCTTGATCGAGATGGGCGTGTAACCGAGATACACCTCCGCGAGATAATCCATGCCGTGCCGTTGATCCGGCTCGATGAGGCTGTGCGCGAGCATCGTGTCAAAGAGCGGTCCGCGCACATCGAGGCCGTGCCAGCGCAGCAGGCCCACATCGAACTTCAGGTTATGCCCGACTTTTTCGATGCCTTCGTCGGCCAGCACGTCGCGGAAATCCGTCAATGCGTGGACCGCCTCGGCGCGCATCGTGGCTTCGTCGTGCGTGGCGAATAGATCGTCCGGTTGCACACTACGGTCGGTGAGCTGTACGTAAACGCCCTGATGCGCCTCCCAGGAGAACGCGATACCGATCACGATGGCGGTCTGCGGATCGAGCCCGGTCGTTTCGGTGTCGAAGCAGAAGGACTTCAGCTTCGCAAGCTGCGCGGCGACTTGCTTCCGTTCGGCCGGGGTGCGGACGATGGAATACTGGTGTGGAACATCGGCGATCGTCTTGAGATTTGCCGCCAACGTGGGGGGGACATCCTGTCCCCCCTCCGGCGCGTCCGAGAACTCCGTTCCTTCACCGCTTGCCGACGCTGCCGCCGGTGAAACTGGAACGGTGCCTTTAGCTGCGGATGCGCTCCCGGGGCGACTAAAGTCGCCCTTCCGGTCGCTTCCGGATTCGAAGCCCCGCCCCGCCTTGAAATCGTCGCCAAACATCCGTCGGCCGAGGGCGTTGAACTCGAACTCAATAAACAACGCCTTGAGCGCAGCCGCATCCGGTTCCTTCACGGCCAGCGACTCCAGTTCGAGATTGAGGGGCACTTCGCAATTGATCGTGGCGAGCCGCTTGGAGAGCAGCGCCTGTTCGCGGTGTTGCCCTACTTTTTCCTGCTGCTTGCCCTTCAGCTTGTCGAGATTCGCGAGCAGGTTCTCGACGCTGCCAAACTCGCCGATCAGCTTGATCGCCGTCTTCTCGCCGATGCCGGGCACGCCGGGGATGTTGTCCGACGCGTCACCCATAAGGCCGAGGATGTCGATGACCTGCTCCGGCCGATCGATGCCCCACTTGGCGCGCACCTCGGGGAGCTTGATGAGCTCGACATCGCTGCCCGCTTTGCCGGGTTTGAGGATGTAAGTGTGTTCATCCACGAGCTGCGCGAAGTCCTTGTCCGGCGTGACCATCCAGCTTTCGAAGCCCTCCCGTTCGGCGCGACGGACCAGCGTGCCGACCAGGTCGTCGGCCTCGTAACCATCGAGTTCGAGCACGGGGATCTTCATGGCCGCGCACAGGCGCTTGATGTTGGGCAACGCGAACGACAAGTCCTCCGGCATTTCCTGGCGCTGGGCCTTGTAAGCGGGAAACTCCGTGTGACGGGCGGTTGGCGCGGCGGTGTCAAAGGCCACGGCGAGGTGGGTGGGCTGATGATTCTTGAGGATGTCCAGCAGTGTGTTGGTGAAGCCGAGGAGGGCGGAGGTGTTGACGCCCTGCGACGTCATGATGGGCCGGCTCATGAAGGCGAAGTGCGCGCGGTAGGCCAGCGCCATGCCGTCGAGGAGAAAAAGCCGTTTGGACATGGGCGGACGCTAGCAACCCGCTTGGGCGCGGCTCAATCTTTTCAATTCATTCAAGATTCAGATGACCAAAACTCATCAATCCGTCCTTGGGGTGATTTGCGTTCGCTGGGTAAAAGGCAACAACCAGCCGGCGTTGGATCGTTCATCAAACGCATCGACATTTTTCATGATCCGGCCTGGGATGTTCCAACAGAAGGAGATGAGCGGTGGACAAGTCTTGCTGGCACCACCGGTGCTAAAGGACCGCCATCCGACCGGCGCCGACGCCGACTGGGTGCAACCCGAGAGACGCGCAGGCGCGGCGGGCAACGGGTGGTGAAGTTCGTTTCATCGCCCGGGACCGCCGCAACCGGATTCACCGGAGCCACGCATCCGTAACCTGTAAAACCAATGAAGAAAATCGAAGCCATCATCAAACCGTTCAAACTGGAGGAAGTGAAGGACGCCCTCAGTGAAGTGGGCGTGGAGGGTATGACCGTTACCGAAGTGAAGGGGTTTGGCCGCCAGAAGGGCCACACCGAAATCTATCGCGGCAGTGAGTACACCGTGGATTTCCTGCCGAAGATCAAACTCGAAATCGTCGTTTCCGACGCGGTCGCTGACGCGGCCGTGGCCGCCATCGTCAAGGCCGCCAAGACCGGGAAGATCGGCGACGGCAAGGTGTTCATCTCACCCGTGTCCGAGGCCGTCCGCATCCGCACCGAGGAGAAAGGCGAGGCCGCCGTTTGATCGCCCGCGCGT
>CAYXDZ010000030.1:0-8932 GCA_964463815.1 uncultured Verrucomicrobiota bacterium
CAACCAGCAGGCCCATGGGCTCCCGATCCGGTGTAGGTATCCAAGCCGGAGTCCTCGTTCACGATGCTAAACACACCGTTATACACTCTGCCAGAACTGCTGTCGGTGAGCTGCCTGACAATCTTGTCGAAGTCCGAGAAGGCGTCGGCCGAAGCGGGCACAGCAAAGGCCAGGGCCAATGCTGTGATAACTGCTAGTTTTTTCATCATTTTTGACGTTTAAGTGTTACAACAGTCACTTCTGATGCCGGGCCAAGTCCCGACAGCATAGTGACCACCGACCAATAGCACCAGCTTGACCAGACACATTAATCAGTGCGTGCTTATTCGTAATTTCCTTATCTTAAGCATATTAGAAACTGGAGCTGTCACACGCTGCCCGACCATTGCCCGTTAAACTGTAAGCTGATTCGACGATTTTCGTTTAGGCTTAATGGACCTAATTGAAAAGAGGGCACTTTCCATGGCGTTTCGACCGAACCTAATGTCCGTGAATTGTGTAAACCCGACCGGCACAATGAGAAAAGCAGGATCGCCGAGCCCCCAGATCAGTTTCAGTTCAGAAACACTCGACGGCCGCCGCGACATCAAGGGCAATCTGCTGTCGCAACTCGTCCAGGGAATTGAACTTCAGCTCAGGGCGCAGGCGTTGAAGGAATTGTACGGTCATTGGAGCGCCGTAAATCTCCTCCTGAAAGTCGAGGAGATGCACTTCGAGCTTCAGTGCTCCATTTTCTCCCGCAAGGGTTGGCCGGCTCCCCAGGTTCGCCACCCCCCGCAAGCGTTGCTCCCCCACCCGGGCATGCACCGCATATACCCCGGGTGGTGGGGTGGCCAGTCCTTGAACATCGAGGTTGGCCGTGGGAAACCCCAATTGCCGGCCCAGTCGATCGCCGGGCATCACGGTCCCCGACAACTCATATTCGCGGCCCAGCATCTGGCTCGCGGCATCCAGGTTGCCCTTCTGGATGCATTGCCGGATTCGTGTGCTGCTAACGACCTGCCCGTCGAGCGAAACCGAGGCCAGGCCATGTACTTTGAATCCATGCTCCGCACCCATGCGTTCCAGCAAGGCCACGTTCCCCTGCCGCCGATGACCAAAGGTGAACTCCCGGCCCACGCAGAGCGAACGCACTGAACCGAAGTCGCGGATCAACTGGGTGATGAACGATTCCGCTGTCCGCCGGCTGAATGCCTCGTCGAAGGGAATGACCAGCGCGGCGTCTGTGCCGAGCGCGGCGATGGCGGCAAGCTTCTGCTGAAGGGAATAGATGGCGGGGGGGACCGCGTGCGGGGCCACGACGGCATTCGGGTGGCGGTCGAAAGTGATGACCACGGAAACCGCCTCGTGGTGATGCGCGTCAGCGATGGTCTGCCGGATGACTTGCTGGTGACCCAGATGAACGCCGTCAAACACCCCGATGGCCGCGCAGACCCGGCGCGGCGAGCCCGGCAGTTCGGCGGGTGCGTGAAAGACGTTCATGGGACCGCGGCGCTGGCGAGCTGACGGGCGAGCGTCAACACCGGAATGACGCGGCTCAACAGGCGGGCGTCATCGAATTGCAGAAGATCCTCGAACGGCACCGCGTCAGCCACGTTGAGCTGGCCGGAAACGGTCCGTCGCAAATCCTTCAGGTGGGCGCCGCAGCCGAGTTTCTCCCCGAGATCATGCGCGAGCGAACGCACGTAGGTGCCCTTGGTGCATTTCACGCGAAACGAACCGTCCGGTGCGGCGTAGTGGTCAAACTTGAATTGATAAATGTGGATCAGTCGCGGCTCACGCTCCACCTCGACGCCCTTGCGCGCCAGCTTGTAGAGCGGCACTCCGCCCTTTTTGATGGCCGAAACCATCGGCGGAATTTGCTGGAGGTCGCCCACAAACGCAGCGGCGGCGGCGTTGAGTTGATCCACATCCAGTTCCGGCACCGCACGGGTGGCGGTGACTTGCCCATCGGTGTCGTAACTGTCGGTGCTGACCCCGAAGCGGATGGTCCCTTCATAGACCTTGTCGGTGCCCATCAGCCGCTCTGAAAGCTTGGTGCCCCGGCCCAGCAGCAGCACCAACAAGCCTGTCGCGTTGGGGTCCAGTGTTCCCGCGTGGCCAACCTTCTTCAGATTGAACTGGCGGCGAATGGCATCGACCACGTCATGCGAGGTCGGCCCGGCGGGTTTATCCACCAGCAACGCACCGTCCCAGGGTCCAAAGCCTTCAGCACTCATACAGGATGGGCGTCAAGCGCCTGTTTGATCGCGGCCAAAACCTGGCGCTGAACGGTGGCTGGATCGCCCGCGATGCGGGCCCCGGCGGCGGCCTTGTGGCCACCACCACCAAACTGTTTTGCGATGGCGTTCACGTCCACGGCCGCGGACTTCGAACGCAGGCTGATGCGGGTGACTTCCGGTTCCACCTCCTCGAAGACACAGGCGACAATGACGGTTTCGATGGCGCGAATGTGATCGATCAGACCTTCGGTGTCTTCCACGGTCGCGCCCGTGCGTTCGTAATCCTCCTGGCGCAGCCAGAAATAGCCGATCTCGTCGTTGTGCTGGAGGCGGAAGCTGTTGAACACGTGGCCCAGCAACTTCACGCGCGAAAGGGGGTAGGAGTTGTAAACCTCATTGCTGATGGTAGCGAGGTTGGCCCCGCGCTTCACGAGTTCGGCCGCAACGTGATAAGTCGCCGGCCGGGTCGTGGGATACTGGAACGATCCGGTGTCCGTCGAGATGGCCGTGAACAAACAATCGGCGATGTGTTCGGTGATGGGCCAACCCGCCTCGCGCAACAGCCGGAAAATCAGCGTGCCGCAGGCGGGTTCGCGGGGAGCGATCCAATTGATGTCCCCGAAGCGCGTGTTGCTCGCGTGATGGTCGATGTTGATGAGGATCTGCCGGTCGGTGATGTGTTCACACACCGTGCCAAGGCGTTCGTAGCTGGCGCAATCCGTGGAGACCACCGCGTCAAAGGTCCGGCCCGGCCGGGGTCGTTCAAAGATGTGATCCGTGTCCAGAAAGCGGAGCTTGGGCGGAACCGCATCCTGATTCCAGCACACCACGTCCTTGCCGGCGTTGATCAAGGCCAGGGCCAGCCCAAGCTGGGAGCCGATGCAGTCGCCGTCCGGACGCATGTGCCCGACGACGCAGATTCGCTGCATCGGTTTGAGGGTGTCGATGATCCGGCGGATGATTTGGGGCGTGGGCTTCATTCCTTGGGAATGTCCTTTTCGATCTGCTCCATGAGGGCGAGGACGCGGTCCCCTTCCGCGATGGAATCATCCAGTACGAAGCGCAGGGTGGGGGTGTATTTGAGACTCACATTATGTCCGAGCTGGCCGCGAATGTGGGGACTCAACTTGCGCAGAAACGCCTCGGTAAACTTGCGCTGCTCCGGCTTGCCGAGAATCCCAAAAAAAATCGTCGCCGAGCGGAGGTCGCGCGACATGATGACATCATGAATCGAAACGAGCCCGTACGTCTCCACGGGGATCTCGCGACGCAGAATCTCACCAATCTCGCGCTTGAGCAGCTCGCGCACCCGGAATTTACGGAGGTTCGGCATGAACAATTGGCGGCGGTCTGAAACGAACGGCCGCCGCAACGGAATTAGAGCTTCTGCGCCTCGTGCTCGACGGCGTAGCACTCGATGGCATCGCCCGGTTCGAAATCATTGAAGCCGTCGATGCGGATGCCACACTCCATGCCGGCCCGCACTTCGTTGACCTCATCCTGAAAGCGGCGCAAGGATTGCGTGACGCCCTCATAGACCAGCGCGCCCTTGCGTTGCACCCGCACCTTGCCACGCACGATCCGGCCGCTCGTGACCATGCAGCCGGCCACGTTGCCGCCTTTCGACAACTCGAAGACCCGGCGCACTTCGGCCGAGCCGGTGACAACTTCCTTGGAAATGGGATCGAGGAGACCGGCCATCGCGTCTTTCACCTGGTCGATGAGTTCGTAGATGATCGCGTAGAGCTTGATCTGCACGCCCTCGCGTTTGGCGAGGTCGGCGACGCCGATGTCGATGCGGGTATGGAAGCCCAGCACCACGCCCTTGCCGGCGGAGGCCAGCATGATGTCCTCCTTCGTGATCGTGCCCACGGCCGAGTGAATCACATCGAGCGAGACCTTGTCCGAATCGATCTTGTTCAGCGCATCGACGATCGCCTCGACCGATCCCTGGGTGTCCGCCTTGACCACCACCTTGAGAATCTTGGCGACATTCTCCTCGAGGGTCGCGAAGAGGTTTTCCAGCGTGACCTTGGAGCGGGCTTCGAGCCCGGCGGCTTTGGCTTCAAACTGCCGCTGCTCGGCCAGTTCCCGCGCGGATTTCTCGCTCTCCACCACGTTGAATTCCGAGCCGGCCTCGGGCACACCGTTCAAGCCGAGCACCCGGACCGCAACGGAAGGAATCGCCTCCTTGAGGCGCTGGCCTTCCTCGTTGATCAGGGCGCGCACCTTGCCCATATATTGATCGCACAGGATGACGTCGCCCACGCGCAGCGTGCCCTTGCGCACCAGCACGGTGGCCGTCGGTCCGCCGGACTCCAGGCCGGACTCGATGACGTTGCCCACCGCGCGACGGTCGGGGTTGGCCTTGAGTTCAAGCAGGTCGGCTTGGAGCAAAATCATCTCCAGCAACTTGTCCACGTTCTTCTTCTGCAACGCGGAAACCTCGACGAAGATGGTGTCGCCACCCCAGTCGTCCGCCACCAGGCCCTTTTCCTGAAGCTGTTGCTTCACCCGCATCGCGTTGGCGGCGGGGTGGTCGCACTTGTTGACCGCGACGATGATCGGGACTTTCGCCGCTTTCGCGTGGTTCAACGCTTCCAAGGTCTGCGGCATGACGCCGTCATTCGCCGCAACCACCAAAATGACAATGTCCGTGACGTTGGCGCCGCGGGCGCGCATGGCACTGAACGCCGCATGACCGGGCGTGTCGAGAAAAGTGATCTGCTGCAACTCGCCCTTCCGCTCGGGATGCGGGAAGGCAATCGTGTAAGCACCGATGTGCTGGGTGATGCCGCCGGCCTCGCCCGCCACGACGTTCGATTTGCGGATGACATCCAGCAGCGTGGTCTTGCCGTGATCGACATGGCCCATGATGGTGACCACGGGCGCGCGCGGCTTGAGATCCTCGGGCTTGTCCTCGGTATCGAGCGACAGCTCTTTCTTTTGCGGGAGGACCACATGGGTTTCCTTGGAGCGCTTCTCGACCTCGAATTTGAATCCGTATTTGGCGCAGACCCGCTTGGCGATGGCATCGTCCACCGCCTGGTTTACGTTGGCAAAAACGCCCAACTCCATCAGGTCGGCGATCAGCTTGAAGGGCTTGATGGCCATCTTGTCCGCCAGATCACGAACGATCACCGGCGGTTTGAGCGAGATGATCCGGGCGTTGTCCGGCAGCAAGATCCGGTCGGCCGGTTTGGTGGTGCTCGCGGCAACACCGGGCCGGGGCTGACCACGTTGATCACGTCCGCCCGGGCGCTGACGGTCATCCCGGCCGCGGGGTTGATCACCGCGTCCGCCGCCGGGGGCGGGACGCCGTTCCGGGGTCGGCGCGGTACGCTGTCCGGGACCGGGCCGGGGTTGGCGGGGTGCGAGATTGATGAAGCCGACCTTCTCGCCCAAGCCAGGTTTGGCCGGCTCGACCGGCTTGGGGGGGGCGATGGCTTCCGGTTCCTCAACCGCATCCGTCTCCTCCGCGACCACCTCGGGTTCCCCGGCAGCAAGCTGATCATCCGTCGATGACTCGGATTCTTCGGTCCGAGCAGGCGCTTCTACGTCGGTCGAAGCTTCAACGGCCGCTTCCACGGGCTCGGGCTCAGCCGGCTCGGGTTCGGGCGGCGGTGCGGTGACGATCTTGATCGCGGGCTCCGCCGGCGCGGCGGGAGTGGTTTCCGCAGAAACCTCTACTGGCTTTCCGCCGGAGAGCTGCTCGATGAGAAACTCGGCGGTGATCTTGTCTAGGGAACTGGAGGGAACCTTCGCGTTGGATATGCCAAGATCCTTGGCCTTACTCAGTACATCCTTGCTCGGGATGTTCAACTGCTTGGCAATATCGTAAATACGAACGGGCATAAATTTTACAGACCACCTGCTGCTGGAAGAACAAAGCCTTCATGGCCGTGTCCTGCTTGCTTTTACTGTCGCCAGGCGTGGCATAACACCATTACGCGGCGGCGGCGTTGTCGCCGCCCAACTGAATCTTTCGACGCTCCGCCTCGGCACGGGCAGCCTGCAGGATCGCTCCCGCCTGCTCCCCGACGCCCGGAATGTCCTGCAAGTCACTTTCATCTGCTTGCAACAAATCTTCCAGCGACGTCAACCCGCTATGCACCAGCACATCCGCCTGCTCGCGGGTGATGCCTTCGATGGCGGCCAGCGCGTCGATGGCCAGGGTAACCTTCTGGTCGAAGCCCAGCGTGGTCACTTCCTCGGGGATGATGTCCACCTGCCAGCCGGTGAGCTTCGAGGTCAGGCGCGCATTTTGGCCGCGCTTGCCGATGGCCAGCGACAATTGATCGTCACTAACCGTGATCCGCACCCGGCGGTTTTCTTCGTTCACTTCAAAGCTCTTGAGCTTCGCGGGAGATAGGGCGTTGGAGATGAACTCGCGGATGTCCGAGGACCATTTGATGATGTCCACCTTCTCGTTGTTGAGTTCCCGGACGATGTTCTTGACCCGCTGGCCCCGCAAACCGACACAAGCACCAACCGGATCGACCTTTTCATCCCGAGTGTAAACCGCGAGCTTGCTGCGGAAGCCCGGCTCCCGCGCGATGCCGCGAATCTCGATGGTGCCGTCATTGATCTCGGACACTTCCAGCCGGAAAAGCTTGATGACAAACTGGGGATCAGCGCGGGAAAGGATGATCTCCGGACCGTTGGGATCGACCGCCTTGACGAAGCACCGGATGCGCTCGCCGATCTGGTACTCCTCCGTGGGCACCCGCTCGCGGTTCGGCATCAGGGCCTCGTATTTGCCCAAATCCACCACGACATCCGAACGGTCAAACCGCCGCACGACACCGCTGACGATGTCGCCAACTCGGTCCTTGAACTCTTCAAAAATCAGCTTTTTCTCCGCCTTCCGGATATGGGTCAACAGCGCCTGTTTGGCGTATTGGGAAGCGATCCGGCCAAACCCGGTGGGGGTGACTTCGACCTCGATTTCATCACCCACCTTGGCGTCCGGATTGATCCGCCGCGCATCGAACATGGAAATCTGGTCGTGCTTGGAAATGACCCGTTCCGCCACGATGAGGCGGGCGAAAGCCCGGATTTCGCCGGAAGCAGGATCGATGGTGCAACGGAGGTCGCGCGCCGCGCCGACCGCCTTCTTGGCCGCCGACAACAACGCCTCCTCGACCGCCGCCACCAGGACGTCACGGCTGATCCCTTTTTCCCGTTCCCAGTAATCAAGGACTGCTAAAAAATCGGCGTTCATATGCAAAAGAACCGGGCCATCCAGGGAACAAAAAAGTCGGTACTTTGATTTACCGACTCGCTCGCGCTGGAACTCCAGCAAACTGTTACCTTTGTCGGGGTCCAAAATAGGAAGGGGTGCCAGATGCGTCAAGGCGCAATTCCGACGGCACGAGCCTGCGGTGAAGGCACTCACTGTAGCGGTTGTGCGTGCCGGAAGTTTGCCCACCGCAGTTTGCGCACGGGCTGCCAGACCTCAATTACGACTCCGGCCACAGCCACTCGTTGGCAGCAAGATTCAAGCATTTCCGTCCTTGCTACCAATGTGGTTGTCGTATTCGAGTGACGAGGCAATTTCAACTGGTAGGGGCGTCCCGTGCCGTGGCCACAATTTGTGGGGTATTTGTGTTGATTCGGCATGAGCCGTTTGTTAGACCAAAGACCCAAACAACAGTCTCGTTGGCAACACTTTAACGATTTATGCACACAGAGAGCGGGCAATCCAGCCCGTCGGGCGCGGGAAGTCCGCTGCTTCGTTCCCCGCATTTATACCTCTTAACTGATTGCCTGACAATCCGATGCAGTGAGTCAGTGCTGCGGCCAAATGCGTCTTAACCCTTACATCCGGTCAAATGACCGGGCCGTGCGCAGGGTGGTGATAACCGGCCTTGGAGTGCTGGCACCGAACGGTTCCGACATCCCTTCGTTTTGGAAATCCGTGGTTCATGGGATCAGCGCGGTGGACGTGATCACGCGCTTCCCAACCAGCGATCTACCCACGCGGATTGGTGCCGAGGTAAAGGATTTCGACTTCAAGAAATTCCTGCCCGATGCGCGCGTACACCGCTTTGACCGCGCGGTGCAATTTGCCCTGGCGGCCGGCTCGCAAGCCGTGGCGGATGCCGGGATTGACATCCATCAGCTTGACCCGGATCGGGTCGGACTGGTCGAGGGCACGTCCGTGACCGGTTTGGAGTCGTTGTTCCGGTCGCACCGCAACCTCCTGCAAAAGGGCTACCGCAGCATCAGTCCATTGACCTTCATCAATGCCTATACGGGCTGTGCCAGCGGGGAACTGGCCCTTCACCTGGGCGTTCGTGGTCATGCGGTGACCCTCTGTTCCGGCAGCGCCTCGGGGAATGACGCCATTGGTTACGGGTTGCAGATGATTGAGAATGACGAGGTCGATCTTATGGTGGCCGGCGGGGCGGAAGTTCCCTTGATTGTGGAACTGTTCAGCGGCTTCTGCGTCACCAAGGTGATGACCCGCCGCAACGACGATCCCAAGACGGCGGTCCGGCCCTTCGACAAAGACCGGGATGGGTTTGCGCTCGGTGAAGCGGCCGCCTTCGTGGTGCTGGAAGAACTGGGCCACGCCCAGCAACGGGGTGCCCGGATTTATGCCGAGGTGCTGGGGCACGGCCGCAGTTGTGAAGCCTACCATTCGGTTGCCCCGCATCCGGAGGGTCTGGGCATGCAACGCGCCATGGAACGGGCGCTGCGGCACG
>CAYXDZ010000030.1:8942-17049 GCA_964463815.1 uncultured Verrucomicrobiota bacterium
GCCATGCGCGCATGATGCCTGCCGAGATCGATTACATCAACGCCCACGGCACGGCGACACCAACCAATGACCCCGCCGAAGCGCGCGCCATTGATGCCCTGTTCGCCAACAGCGGCACCCGCCCCGGGGTCAGCTCCACCAAGCCGATCACCGGCCACGCATTGGGAGCCGCAGGTGCCCTGGAGACGGTCATCTGTGCGCTGGCGGTTCACCATGAGCTGGCTCCGCTCACCGCCAACTTGACCGCTCCGGAACCCGGCCCCCACCTCGACTTCATCCAGGGCGAATCACGCGCCTTTCCCATCCGGGCGGCGATGAATCTCAGCGTGGGCTTCGGCGGGAAGAATTCCTGCCTGATCCTCGGCCGATCGCCCGCTTGATCGCATGACGCTTTACGAGATAACCGCCGTGACCGCCGGGGTGTTTCACCTGGTCTTGGCGGCGTTTGTGTTTACCCGTGATCCGTCGGCGAAGGTCAACCGCACCTACCTGATCTGGGGGGTGGCACTGACCCTTTGGAATCTCGCCACTTACTTCAAGTATCATTTCCGGAACGATCCGGAAACTGCCCGCCTTTGGCTGCAAATACTGCATTTGTCGTTGGTGTGGTTGCCGGTCAGCATCCTGCACCTCTCTCTGCTGGTCGCCCAGACCCGGCGCAAGCCGCTGGTACCGGTCGTTTATGCCCTCACGGTCGGGCTATCGATTGCCATCTTCATTCCCGACGCGTATATCCAGACCATCGAGCCATCAAAATTCGGGCCGGTGGTGGTCGGTGGCTGGGCCTTCAAGGCTTATACCTTTCTGTATCTAAGCGTCGCCACCTTCACCATCGTTCTACTCAGTGTGAAGCAGGGGAAACTGGCCACGCTGCATCGCAAGCGACTCCAGGCCTTGTTGATCGGTTTCATCACCCTGGTGCTGGCCGGTGCCAACGACTTGCTGCTGGTCCTGAAGCTCGGCCAGTATCCCTTTACAAGCATCGACATCCTCCCCCTTGGCAACGTCGCAGCCATCTTCTACGGAGTGGTCGTGGCCTACAGCGTCCTGCAACACCAGTTGCTGGATGTGAATCTCGCCCTCAGCCGGGTGGCGGCGCAGATGGTTCGCGTCACCATGATGACGCTCATCGGCGTCCTGCTCCTGGCCATCGCCTCCTACTTTGACGGAACCACTACCAGCACCTTTCCCTACCTTGCCGCCGTGGCCGCCATCTTTTTGTCGTCGATTATCGCTTCCTTCATTTTTCCCCGACTCTTTGGCAAGGGCGAGGAGTTGCTTGAGCGCCGCCTGCTGGGGGATCGCTTCGAGTATCACGACCAAATCCGCGGACAAATCCGGCGCATCCGGGATTGCCACGAACCCACACTCCTCCTGGGCAGCCTGCAAAACCTGCTGGTCCGCAGCATGGGCCTGCGCAGCTACCAAATCATCCTGCTCGACGAAACCACGCGCGGGTTCAGCCTCTTCGATTCGTACCCCATGCAGACCGACACCCGGCTGCCGTGGCTCAGCCTCGAATCGGCGGTGTTTCGCTACTTCAAAGTCACCCACGCCTCCTACCTCACTTGCCGCGCCGTTTCCGCACTGCCCGGCGAACGCGAGATCGAACGGCTTGCCCGTGCCGAGCTGCGCCAGTTCAACCCCGAGATCTGCTTCTCGCTCGTCTCGGGTGACGACCCGTTTGGTCTGCTCCTGCTCGGCACCAAGGAATCCGAGGAACCGTTCACACCGAATGATTTGCAATTGATCCAGGACCTCGTGCTCAACCTTCGCCTCGTGCTGGATCAAATCCGGTTGAAAAACCAGATCCACCTCGCTCAGGAGCAGGAGATGCTTGGCCGTATGTCCCGGGGACTGGCGCACGACCTGAACAATTTGCTGACGCCTATTCAGACGAGTCTGCAACTGGTTCAGGCCGGGATCACCGGTCCGGACACGATGGATGAAATCTTGCCAATGGCATTGCGGAACGTGGACACCATCCGTGCTTACGTGAATGAGGCCTTGTTCTTTTCCCGCACCCACTCCCTCAAACTCAAGCGAACCGACCTCAACGAAACGGTCAAGGCGACGGTCGGACTGCTCGTCCCCGAAGCCCAGCGCAAGAGCATCCGCATCGCCATCGACGGAGCCGCCCGGGCGGAGGTGGAGATCGATGAAGTGCTCATCCAGCGCCTCCTCACCAACCTGCTCAGCAATGCCATTGACGCGACCCCGGCCGGGGGATCGATCCGCATCGAAGTGACCCCCCTGCCACGCACCGAACGCAACCGGGAATGGTACCGCCTGCGGGTGCAGGACGCCGGCTCCGGGATCAGCCCGGAGAACCTCAAACGCGTGTTCATGCCTTATTTCAGCACCAAGAACACGGGGGACAAACGCCGCGGGTTCGGGCTGGGGCTCGCCATCGCCCGCAAGATCGTCCACCTCCACGGCGGCAACATGGTCATCGCCAGCGAGCAGTCCAAGGGCACCACCGTGCAGGTCGATCTGCCGAACCGGCCGCCGCCGGACGCCACGAAAATTTCGGAACAACTCGCCGTCGAGTTCGCCACATGAAGACGATCGGCGTCATCTCCACGCATCCCGAACTGGCCACCGCGCTGCGCGCGTTGCTGCCGGCGGAGGAGTTTCGCGTGGTGGCCCAGACCGAGTGGTCGGACGATGTGGCCCGTGTCACCGGCGGGATGCTCGATCTCATCGCCATCGACGCCGAACTCATCAACGTCGAGCCCATCCGGTTGCTGGAGAAAATCCGGCACCGGCTGCCCGACTGCCCGGTGTTCATCTTCGCCGGCCGGCGCCAGCCGGAATGGGAAGAGGAGGCGTATCTCCACGGTGCCCGGCACGTGTTCTCCAAGCCCGTGCGCGGGAAACTCATTTTGGAACTGCTGACCCGGGAACAAGGCATTTCCGACCAACCGGCGGCCGGGATCGCCCATCCGCTGGCCGCCATTGAACCGGCCCGTTCCGGTGAATCGCCGGCCATGCATGCCCTGGCCGTGCTGCGTGATTACTCGGCGGTGCTTTCGCACAGTTTGTGCGCGGAGGCCCTGCTCAAGCAGTTCCTGTTGTTCATCCGCAGCATGATGGGCGTGAACCGCGCCGCCGTGTTTCTGCGGGTCGCGCCCACCGCGTTGAGCATGGCCCAGAACGACGAGGAAGGGCACCGGCTGCGGTCGGCCTGCGCGATCGGGCTGCCCCCGGGACTGCTGGAACATTTTGAACTGACCCTCGACGCGGGTGTCGGCCGGCACCTGCTGCGGCACGGGCGGATCTTGCAGGCGCAATCCGAGGAAGTGCGCCGCGACGTCGCCTTGCGCAAGGAGTTTGAACTGCTGGGCGCGCAGGTCGCGGTGCCGATTCTTGATCGCGAGTCGCTGGTGGGGGTGGCGGTGTTCGATCACCGACTGACCGGCGAGCCCTTCAGCACCGAGGAACTGACGCTGCTTTTCCATCTCCTCGAGCAACTGGGTCTGGCCATTCGCAACATCTGGTTGCACGACCAGTTGGCCGCCAACCACGATTTGATGGCCGACACGCTGGGCCATCTCAGCAATGGCTGTGTGGTGGTCAGCGCGGCGATGGAGATCCTGCACGCCAACCAGTCGGCCCGAAAAATCTTCAATCACCTCGACGAATCCCCGCGCCGGATGGAGTTCACCGATCTCCCGCAGCTCATCGGCGGCCGGGTGTTTGAGGCGCTCCGCCAGGGCAAGACCGTTCCGCCCTTCAAGTATCGGCCGCCGGAGAATCCGGGCACGGTATATCAAGTGTCCATCGCGCCCTTCGAAAAACGGCATGCCGCCTCGCCCCATGCCGCGCTGGTCCTGCTGGAGGACTTCACCCAGATCGAACGCTGGCAGAAGCTCGACGTGGAAGCCGCGAGCCTGCGCCTGGTCAAATTGATGGCGGAGCGGCTCGCGCACGAAATCGGCAACTCCATCGTGCCGCTCTCGACGCACCAGCAGATGTTCGCGCAGAAATACCGCGACGTTGAATTTCGTGCCTCCCTGAACGATGCCTTGTCCGACGGCGTGCGGCGGGTGTCGCGCCTGGTGAAGCAGATGTATTTTCTGGCGCGCGATGGCGCGGCCTTGCTGGAAAGCCTGCCGGTGCGGCAGCTCATCGAAGACGCCTTCCGGGAGGCCCAGGCCATGCACGGCGGCAAGTCCGCCAACCTGCATTACGAAAACAGCGAGCCGATCACCATTCCGGCCTGCGACAAGAACAGCCTGCGCCACGCGCTCGCCGAGGTGATGCTGAACGCGCTGCAATCCGACCCCGCCGCGCCCCAGGTGTGGGTCCGCACCGCCGTGCAGAAAGAGCCCGACGGCCACGAGTGGCTGGTGATCGACTTGCTGGACCATGGCGCCGGTTTCAACGCGGAAACCGCCCTGCGCGGTTTTGACCCGTTCTTCACCACGCGCAACGTCGGCGTGGGCCTGGGACTCAGCGTGTGTCGCAAGATTATCGAGACGCACCAGGGCCGGCTCGAGGCGATTCCCGCCGCCAAGGAAGCCAAAGGCCACCTGCGCATCGCGCTTCCCTTCCTGACTCCGGAAAGCCCGGAGGAATCCCTCGAGTCTTTTCGCCGATCCTTTCCCGCAAAAGCAAAACCTGCCTCACAACCCGAACCCACATGACCTCACTCCCCTTCACATCCTCCACCCTGCAACGCGCCCTGCTGTGCTCCCTGGCCGGGGCCGCGTTGACCCCCGCCCACCTGGCCGCCCTCGGCATCCGCAATCCCGGCCAGGACCCCTTCGCCATGTCGCGCGGCAACGCCTTCGTCGCCACGGCGAACAACCCGTCCGCCATCCACTACAATCCCGCCGGCATCACGCAGTTGTCGGGACATCAGGTTTCGCTCGGCGCGAATTTCCTGATGGTGGACGACACGTTCACATCGGCGGCCAGCGGTATCGAGTATGACAACGAGAGCGAAATTCACGCCCTGCCGCAGGTCTATTACACCTTCACGCCGCGCGAGCTGCCGGTTTCGTTCGGGCTCGGCATCTATTCACCTTTTGGTTTGGGCATGGAATGGCCGGACGATGTGCAGTTCCGGCAACTGACGCTCAAAGGCGAACTGAAGTACGTAACCGCCAACCCGGTCGTCGCGTGGAAGATCAACGACCAGTTCTCCATTGGGGCCGGCCTCATGTTCAATTACGGCGACGCCACACTGACCCGGGGCATTCTCGCGCCGGGCGGCTCGCCGGGCAACCGGATCAAGTTCGAGGGCGACGACACCGGGCTGGGCTTCAACGTCGGGCTGCGGTGGCAACTCAACGAGCAACACGCGTTTGGCGTCGCTTACCGGGCGGAGAGCAAACTGGATTTCGAAGGCACCTCCAGCGCGAACTTCCCGGCCAATGTTTCCCAAGACGCCAGCGCGGAGTTTCAGTTCCCGCAGATCGTGACGGTGGGCTACTCCTTCCGCCCGACGCCCCGCTGGAATTTTGAGGTCAACGTGGATTGGACCGACTGGGACTCGCTGGACACGGTGGAGTTTCAACTGGAGGACGGCAGCACGTTGACGGACCCCTATTACTGGAAGTCCAGCTTCATGATCATGACCGGCGCCAGCTACACCTTCGACGGAAACTGGACCGTGAGCGGCGGCTACACCTTCAGCGAGAACTCCGTGCCTGCGGAGTACTTCAAGCCCGGCATCCCCGACTCGGACCGTCACATCTTCAACGTGGGCGTCACCAAGCTGTTTGACCGTCTCAGTCTGGCGGCCGCGTTGCAATACGCCTACGGGCCGAGCCGCACGATCAACACCGCCGGGGCCCCGGCACTGCTGGCCAACGGCGATTACGAATATCACAGCCTGGCGCTGAATCTCGCGGCCGGCTACCGGTTTTGATGGGTTTTAATTCTTGCAACGCGGGGGTGGATTTCCGTAATACCCCCTTTGTAGTAGCGTTATGCCCGCAACCACCCCTTTCCCAGCGGCGACCATGGCCGGTGCCTTTGCAGCCTTGACGACGCCTCCTTCGGACAGCGAGCCACGCCGCACCCTGCTCATCGTCGATGACGAGGAGGGGCCGCGGCAATCACTCCGGGTCATCTTCCGCGAGGAGTATCGCCTGCTGCTGGCCAGCAGCGGCGAAGCGGCGCTCGAACTCGTGAACTCCGAGCAGATCGACGTGGCGATCCTGGACATCCGGATGGAAGGCATGAACGGGGTGGAACTGCTTGGCCGGATCAAGCAGATCGACTCCGGGATCGAAGTTGTCATGCTCACCGCCTTCGAGACGATCGACACCATCCGCCAGGCCTTGCGTCACGGGGCATGCGATTACCTAAACAAGCCGTTCGACATCCATCAGATTCGGGCCGCTGTGGCGCACGCCATGGAGCGCCGGGCGCTCAACGTGGCGATCCGCCAGAACAACCACCAACTGGATGTCCTCCAGCAGGAACTCGAGAACCAGCGGTTGCAGGAGGAGATCATCCGTTCCCGGGGTGACATCTACGCCAGCATCATTCACGACATCAACGGGCCGTTGACGATCATCTCCGGATTCATCCAGGTCATCAACCGGCGCATTGGCGACACCCAGCAGGTCGAGGGCGAGAGCCTCGACATCGTGAAGGACCGGTTGAACCGCATCACCCGGCAGGTCACCAGTTGCATCGACATCTCCCGCCGCTATCTAAGCTTCCTCCGGCAGGATCCGATGGAGCGCTCCAAGGTGGGGGTGAACCAGATCCTCGCCGATCTGGGCGAGTTGTTGAAAGTTCATCCCAGCGTGGGCCGGAACCAGTTGGGCGTTCACCAACTGGTCGAGGACGTGACGGTGGAAATCAACGGCACCGACCTCATCCAGATTCTGTTGAATCTCACCATCAACGCCCTTCAGGCGGTGGACACTCCGCACGAGGTCGCCATCACCGGGGCCTTTCAACGGCGGCCCCTCGACATGTCCCTGATGCGCGATGGTCCGCATGATCGCGTCATCAATCCCGCCGGCTTCAAGAATGGCGACCGGTTGCTGGTGCTCGCGGTGCGTGACGACGGCCCCGGCATCCCGGAAACCGTGTTGACCCGGATGTTTGAGCCCTACTTCACCACCAAGCCAGCCGGCAAAGGCAACGGACTGGGATTGACCATTGTGAAACGGCTCGTCAGTGAGGCGAACGGACTGTTGCACCTCAGCAGTCGCGAGGGCGGCGGCACCACGTTTACCATTTACCTGCCGGCCGAGCCGCGCGTTTAGCGGATCGACTCCCGGAGTCAGCCTCCTTCTCCCCGCCCGCGCCATGCTGCTCTTTCGTGCCCAGGCCCCGGAGGATTGGATTCAGCGCGTCATCAAACATCTGCCCACGGTGTTGATCGACCATGCCATTCTCGAACGCAAAGCCGCCACCTCCGCCATCAACCTGGAAAAATATCCCGAGCTGGCGTCTCGCGTGGGCGAGCTCAACGCCATCGCCATCGAGGAACTGCAGCACTTCCAGCTCGTGCTCGACCTCTTGCAGCGGCGCGGCATTCCGTTTCGCTCCCTCTCGCAAAGCCGGTGGATCGGCGGCCTGATGCGCGGCATCCGCAAGGGCCGGCGCGAACAGGTGATTGATCACCTGATCTGCATGGCGCTCATCGAAGGCAGGAGCTGCGAGAAGTTTCAACTGCTCCGCGACGCCTTGGCGGAGCGCGATCCCGAGCTATCCAAATTCTACGGCAGCCTTGTGGAATCCGAGGGCAACCACTACGCCACCTTCTGGCTCATGGCCCGCGAGATTGACGAAACGGAGGCCGATCGCCGGCTGGATTTCTATCTCGATCTGGATGCGGAGTTGATCGTCAAGCCGGCTCCGGAGCCGCGGCTGCATTGAGCTCCTGGACAGCTACCAAACCTTGGAGTGGCGCACGCAACCATGCAAAGCTCCGAGCGGTCCATTGTCGGAAACTTCAGCCGCTTCAGCGGGCTTGCACGGGGAAAGTGCCCCTCAGAAGGTTGCAGGTTCGAGTGCTGCCCGGCACCCGGTTGCCGCTACGGCTGCTCCGGTTGCAGGATGGTTTGCCAGTCGGGCCGCGTGCGCAGCGGCGCGAAGCGTTCCTCGACCGCCGCTTCCTGGCGCAAATCCTTGC
>CAYXDZ010000031.1:0-4781 GCA_964463815.1 uncultured Verrucomicrobiota bacterium
CCAGCAACCGCGCGGCAAACTCACAACTTCGGTTTACGTGCGTCAGGGTGTATTTCGCGCCGGTTCCCTCGCGGTCGTTGCGCACTTTTAAGTAGCCGGTGTCGTGCAGGAGAATGCCGGCCAGACCCAGCTCGACTTGACGTTGGTTCAAGCCTGGTTGAACCCCGCTCCGCTGCCGTCCGGCCAGCAACCGCGCCATGCACAGCGTCCCCTGCAGGGTGTGCTCGAAATCATGATACCGGGCGTCGATGGCCTGGAATTCGGCGTACCGCCCCTCAAAGCAATCCGCCGCCCACTGAAACGCCTCGGCCACAAACTGGGCGTTCCCCTGCGGAAACAGCTCCCGATACAGCGCGGCAACCGCCTGCTCAACCGCCGCCGGGCTTCGGGTATCGACCGGGGAAAACATGGCTGAGCCTAATGAGGACACCGTGTCCGTTGCACGCCCATTTTTTCCGGGCCGCATGACGCGCGCATTTCCGCATGGGCAAGACCGGGCAACTCGCTTAAAGCTTAGCCATGCGAAACGAGTTGCTGACGTTTGTGGACGATATTTATGAAGACCTCGAGTTGTGGTATCCCAAGCTCCGCCTTGAGGAGGCTGGCTGCAAGACCATCGTGGCCGCGATGACGCCGGGAACATTCGCCGGCAAGCACGGTTATCCGGCGACGGCCGACCGGTTGATCCCCGATATGAAAGCCGATAATTTTTGCGGATTGCTGATTCCCGGCGGGTTCATGCCGGACAAGCTGCGCCGCGTGCCCGAAGTGCTGCACCTCACGCGCGAGTTTCACGCCCAAGGCAAACTGGTCGCCTTCATCTGCCACGGCGGCTGGATCCCCATCTCGGCAAAGATCCTGAATGGCAGACGAGCCACCGGTTCGCTGGGCATAAAGGACGACCTCGAAAACGCCGGTGCCCTCTGGGTGGATGAACCCGTGGTCCTCGACGGCAACCTGATCTCCAGCCGCACGCCGAAGGATCTGCCCGCCTTCGCCAAGGCCATGGTGGATTTTCTTTGCAAGGAATAAGGAGGGCAGGAAACGAGGAACGAAATGGAACTGGAGGAACTCACTGGAAGGATCATCGGTCGCGCGATTGCCGTTCACAAGGAACTCGGACCGGGATTCCTTGAATCCGTTTACGAAGAGGCGCTGGCCATTGAGTTTGAGCGGGCCGGCCTTCAGTTTCAGCGGCAACACACGCTGCTTATCCAATACGCGAGCAGGAATGTTGGCGAGCACCGGTTGGATTTCCTCGTCGAGAAAGCCATCGTCGTCGAACTCAAAGCCATCATCGCTTTGGAAGACATCCACTTCGCCATCGCACGCTCTTACTTGAAAGCCGCCCGGCTCAAGCATGGCTTGCTGTTCAACTTCGCCATCATGCCCCTGACCGTAAAGCGCGTCATCTTCGAAGCGCCCGCCCCCCATTCCTAATTTCCTGCTTTCCTTATCGTCCACCATGTCCACCCACCCCGGCTACGGCGCCCACACCGATCCCACGTTCAAGTCGAAACCCCGGCCCACCGGCGAGGTCGTGCGGCGCGTCATTGTTTATCTCCTGCCCTACAAGGGACTCGCCCTGGCCACCGTGCTCTTTGCCGTGCTGTCGCTGACGGCCGGCCTCGCCTTTCCCAGCCTCGTCCGCGTGATCATCGATGACGTGGTCGTCAACGGTCGCAGCGAGTGGCTGACCCCGGCCGCCTTGGGACTGCTCGGAGCCTTCTTCTTCCGCGAGGCGTTCAACAGCATCCGCATTCGTGTCAACAACCGGCTCGAGCAAAACGTCATCTACGACATGCGCCGCGAAGTCTATGGCCGGCTTCAACGACTGCCCATCGGCTGGTTCGATCAACGCGCCTCCGGCGATCTCATGACTCGCGTAATCGAGGATGTGAACGCGGTCGAGCGCCTGCTCATCGACGGCGTGGAACAGGGTACGGTCGCGCTGCTGAGCATCTTCGGCGCACTGGCCTTCATGATCTGGTTCAGCCCCACGCTCGCGGCCGTGGCCCTGGTGCCCGCGCCGTTCCTGGCCCTCGGCGCCTGGTGGTACACCACCACCGCGCACCTGCGCTACCGTCAGCAACGCGAGGCTGCCAGCGCGATGAACGCCCTGCTCATGGACAACCTTCAGGGCATCCGCCAGGTGAAGGCGTTCGGCCGGCAGGCGCACGAAGACGCACGCTTTGAAAAGCGGGCCGATGATCTCCGCCAGGGCACGCTCGTGGTCATGCGCGCCTGGGCGTGGTACGGGCCGGCGATGCAATTCATCGGCGCGCTCGGCATCGGTCTGGTGCTCTGGGTGGGCGGCATGCAGGTGATGTCCGGCCGAATGGAGGTCGGCCAATTGATGGCCTTCATGCTCTACGCCGGCATGTTCTTTTACGAACCGATCGGCAAGCTGCACGGGTTGAACCAGATGTTGCAGGCCGCCCGCGCCGCGGCCGCCCGAGTATTCGACATCCTCGACGCCCCCGCCGAGCGCACCGACCGCACGGAGTTGTTGCGGGAACCGGTTCGTGGCGAAGTGATCTATCGCGACGTGGGCTTCGCCTACGAAGGCGGACAAACGGTGCTGAAGAACCTCTCCCTCCACGCGCGGCCCGGCGAAATGATTGCGCTCGTCGGCCCCACCGGTGCCGGCAAATCCACGCTCGTCAGCCTGCTGCCCGCGTTTTACGAACTGACCTCCGGCACGATCACGATCGACGGCCAAAATACTCGCGGCATCACCCTGGATTCCCTCCGTGAACACATCAGCGTGGTGAGCCAGGAGCCCTTCCTCTTCAACGGCACCATTCGCGAGAACATTCTCTACGGCCGGCTCGACGCGACGAACGAGGATCTCACCGCCGCCGCCCGGGCCGCCAATTGCCACGATTTCATCAGCCGCCTGCCCGAGGGCTACGACAGTCACGTCGGCGAACGCGGCATCAAGTTGAGCGTCGGCGAGAAGCAACGCGTCAGCATCGCGCGGGCGCTGCTCAAGAATTCCCCCCTCCTGATCCTCGACGAGGCGACCGCGAGCGTGGACACCGCCACCGAGCGGCTGATCCAGGAAGCGCTGGAGCGGTTGATGACCGGCCGCACCAGCTTTGTGATCGCCCACCGGTTGAGCACCATTCGTGAGGCGGACCAGATTCTGGTGTTGCGGCACGGCGAGATTATCGAACGCGGCACGCATGACGAACTGGTGGCCCGCGACGGGCTCTACGCGAAGCTCGCGCGCATCCAGAACACCACGTTCATCGAGGAGGGTTTTGCGCGGATCACGGACGCCGGCTAAGCCGGGTGCAGCGAACTACATGAACGCGGCGTATTCGATCGCCCGGCGATAGACTTCCAGGTAATCGTCGCCCGTTTTCTCCCAGGAAAAATCGGCGCGCATGCCGTTGTCCCGGTAACGCCGGTAAAGCTCCTGATGCTCGTGCAGCACCAGCGCCTTGCGAATCGCCTTCGCCAGCGCCCGCACGGAGTACTCGGTGAACTTGATGCCCGTGGCCCGCTCCGGATCCTCGGCGATGTCGATCACCGAATCGTCCAGTCCGCCGGTGCGGCGCACGATGGGAATCGTTCCATAGCGCAGCGAATACATCTGGTTCAAGCCGCACGGCTCGAAGCGCGACGGCATCAGATAAAAGTCACATCCTGCCTCGATGCGGTGCGCGAGGCAGTGATCGTAACCCGTGCGCACGCCCACCTTGTCAGGATACCGTGCGGCGAGATCGCGATAGGCCTGCTCAAATTCCGCCGCGCCGCTGCCGAGGCAGACGAATTGCAGATCGGTCGCCAGCATCTCTTCCAGCGCCCCGAGTTGAATATCGACACCCTTCTGATCGACGAGCCGCGTGATGTTCCCAAACACCGCCACTTCCGGTCGCGCGGGCAGACCATACTCCAGTTGCAGTTCCGCCTTGAGCCGCGCCTTGCCGTCGGGTCTGTCCGCCGAATAGCTGTGCGCGAGGCAGACATTGCGCTCGGTGCTCCACTCGTCGTAATCCACGCCGTTCAAGATGCCCTTGAGCCGGTCCTGTCGCCGACGAAGGATTGCGTCCAGTCCGCAGCCGTACTCCTCCGTCATGATCTCGCGCGCATAACGCGGGCTGACGGTCGTGATCATGTCGGAGAACTCGATCGCCGACTTCAGGCTGTTCATGTTGCCGTACTGCTCTACGCCCTCCGCGTGAAAATAGTAGTTCGGCAGGTTCGAATGCTTGAATGCCTCCGCGTGAAACAACCCCTGATAAGCGAGGTTGTGAATCGTCAGCACCGTTGCGGGCTCGGCCGTCCAGCCATCGCGCCAGGCCTGGTGCTTGATCATCAACGGCACCAGGCCAACCTGCCAGTCGTGGACGTGAACGATCTCCGGCTTCCACGGGAGGTAGCGGGCGAGGTTCACCACGGCCTTGGACAGGAAAAGGTACCGTTGGGCGTTGTCCGGATAATCCTGGCCGCCCTCGTTGTAGATGCCCGCGCGCTCGTAAAAGCCGGGGTGCTTCACGAAATAAATGGTGAGGTTCTTCTGCGGCTCGCGAACCCAGATCTCGCCGGATTCGAGCGCGTCACCAAGCGGCAGTTCCAGTTGCCAGTCGAGTTTACGAAAATCCGAGTACTTGCGGTCCGTGCCCGTGTACCAGGGCGTCACGATGCCAACCTGGTGCCCCTCACTGGCGAGCGCCTTGCCGAGCGAACCGACCATGTCGGCGAGGCCGCCGGTCTTCGAGTAGGGATGCAGTTCGCTGCTGGCAAGAAGGAGTTTCATGTCGGGCTAACCG
>CAYXDZ010000031.1:4881-16844 GCA_964463815.1 uncultured Verrucomicrobiota bacterium
AGGGATGCAGTTCGCTGCTGGCAAGAAGGAGTTTCATGTCGGGCTAACCGCAGGGGAACACAGTTCAACGCATATTTCGACTCAAGAAAACTTTGAGGCAAAAATCCACTCAAAGTACGACCAGTGAGAACACAATGCCGATCAACATAAACAAGAGAAAGACAGCCACAATAAACGACCCCACAACTGCCGCATTGGCCAAAACGCGATCTGGTGCAACTCGTCGTGAGCGAAAGGAATAAACAATGCCAATCGGAGCGATGAACAGGAAAGTGAGAAACATCGGCAGCCTGGTAGGCGTTGAATAGTCAGCCGAATCTATCAACGTCCACGCCAATGCCGCGAGGAGAAGCAATACAACACCCACCCAACCACGTTTCGGCGCTCGACCAGACACCGAAGCAACAACAACCCCCAATGCGACAGCAACAGAACCGAAGATCTGCATTTCTTGCAATGGGGTCATGTTCAAGAGGCTATTGCATACCCCTCACCCAATCCGCTCCGCCTTCAAATACGGCTGCAATGGCGCGGGTATCCTGATGCTCCCGTCCGCCTGCTGGTGGGTTTCGACGAGCGCCACAAACAAGCGTGCGAGCGCGGTGCCACTGCCGTTGAGGATGTGCGGGAGTTCATTCTTCCCGGCCTCGCTCTTGAACCGCAGGTTCATCCGGCGGGCCTGGTAATCCTCGCAGTTTGAGCAGCTCGACACCTCGAGATACTGCCCCTGACCCGGTGCCCAAACCTCGATGTCATAAGTCTTCGCGCTGGCGAAGCCCATGTCACCGGTGCAGAGCAGGATCACGCGGTAATGCAGCCCGAGGAGCTGGAGCACCTTCTCAGCGTTGGCGACCATCTGCTCCAGTTCGTCGTAGCCGTGCTCGGGCTTCACGATCTTGATCAGCTCCACCTTGTCGAACTGATGCACCCGGATCATTCCACGCGTGCCGAGTCCCGCTGCGCCCGCCTCCGCGCGGAAACATGGCGAGTACGCGACGTAACGGATCGGCAGATCCTGCTCCGTCAGAATCTCCTCGCGATGGATGTTCGCGACCGGCGCCTCCGCGGTCGGCAGGAGATACAGTTCACCGTGCTTGGACTCATCATCACCCTCGAGGACCGCGTACGCCTGGTCTTTGAACTTCGGGAACTGCCCCACGCCTTCCATGCACTCGCGCTTGATGATGTACGGAGGTGCGACTTCCGTGTAACCGTGTTCGTTGGTATGGAGATCGAGCAGTAACTGGATCAACGCCCGCTCCAGCCGCGCACCCCATTTCGTGTAGAGCAGGAACCCGCTCCCGGAGAGCTTCGCGCCGCGCTTGAAGTCGATCAGCTTGAGCGCCTCGCACAACTCGATGTGGTTCTTCGGCGGTAAATCAAACTTCGCCGGCTCGCCATGCCGGCGAATCTCCGGATTGTCCTCCGCGGTCTGGCCGACGGGAACGGACTCATGCGGAACGTTGGGAACCTCCATCAGCAACTGTTGGTGCTTGATCTCGCAGGCGTTTACCAAGCCATCGAGCACTGAAATCCGTTCGCCGATCTCCCGGACCTTTGCCTTCTTTGCTTCAGCTTCCTCCAGCTTCTTCTGCCCCATCAGCGCACCGATCTCCTTCGAGGCCGCGTTGCGCTGCGACTTGAGCTGCTCGACCTCGGTGATGGCTTTCCGCCGCTCTTCATCCAGCGTCAGAAGCTGATCAATGGCCTGCTCATCACCCGCGCCGCGCAACGCCAGGCGGGTTTTTATGGTGTCGGTGTGTTCCCGAATCCGTTTGATGTCCAACATGCGCGGCGAGTATGGGCAGGCGCGCCGGAACGTCGCAAGCGGGAAGGCGCAGGAACCAAATTACGCCGGCGGAACGGATGGAAAATGGCTTGCCCGTTTTCAGCGGCGGGAACCATATTCGCCGTGCCTTGGAGCGGGCCCGTAGCTCAGCGGTTAGAGCAGACGACTCATAATCGTTTGGTCCTCGGTTCAAATCCGAGCGGGCCCACCATTCGACCTTCGCCCGTCATCGTCTTGCGCGGCTGCCGCCGGGAAGATTGCGTCCGGCTGCCCGCCAAACATCCGCCATCCACCGCTTTGGCCGCGTCACTCTTTCTCGATCAGGATGGGTTCCTTGATGCCGCTCAACTGGGCGAAGTTGCGCAATTTCTCGATCAGCATCGGCGAAATCTCGGTCCCGGCCGCCACGATCAGCGTCCCCTCGCTCGTGAGCAGGTCCGCCTTCAATACCGCACCGACTTCGAGATCCTTGAAGGCAATGGAAACGCCCGCTGCCGCGTCGGGAGCGGCTTGATCCGCCAGGTAAACATCAAACCCGACCGCCACCGCCTCCAGCACCTTGGGATCATATTTGCCGTTGGCTTCCCGCATCCGGGCCAGCGCTTTGAACTTGGGAATCTTCTGCGCCTCATAGGCGAGCAGATCATTCAACACATGAAGAATCCGCGCCCCGATTGGAATCGCGTCCCCGGCCACGTCATCGGCCGGAAAGCCGGTGCCGTCATGATGCTTGTTCTGGTAAAGCACGATGCGCGCGACGGTCTCCAAGCGCGGAATGTTGGCGAGCAGATCCGAGCCAATTTGCGGGGCGCGGGCCAGGATGTACTTCTCCGCACCGGTCAGGCCATGCCCGGCGCGGGCTTTTTCCAGCAAGGCTGGCGGCATGGTCACAAAACCAATCTGGGAGAGCATCGCGGCCAGTTCCAGATCCCACGTTTGCGTGATGTTGTAAGAAAGCGCGAAGGATCGCATGTACTCGCGCAGGCGCTGGCCCTGGCCAAAGGAGTTCGGGTCCAGCATCGACAGGATGTCCGTCAACATCTTGACGCCGCCGTTGAGCGTGCGTTCGAGCAGGTCCCGCTCGGCGGTGACGAGGGCGTACTGCCGGAGCCCCGCCTTGAGGGCGAGCGCGAGTTCCTCGGGCGGACAGGGCTTGGTGAGAAAGCGGAAGATGTGACCGTGGTTGACCGCGTCGCGGGCCGTTTGTTGATCGGCATTGCCCGTGAGCATGATGCGGATGGTTTCGGGCGCGCGCTCCTCCGTCTTGGTGAGAAACTGGATGCCGTTCATCCCGGGCATCTGCATGTCCGCCACCACGACGGCGTACGGACCATGTTGCTCGATCAAGGTCAGGCCCTGCTCACCGCCGAGCGCGGTGTCGAGGGTGAAGTCCTTGCGCAGCGTCCGCTGACAGCCGGCCAGCACGTTGGCGTCGTCATCGACGAAGAGTATCTTGTTGCTCATGATAAAAACGGTTGCTCACTGTTCCTGCTGGCACTCGCGCCAGACCGCCACCCGCTCGGTCATGCCGATTCCCGCGAGATAATCGGCATCCATTTGCGGCCGGCCCATCGAGGCGGCGGCGGCCATCCCCTCCCAGACCAGCACATCGGCGGCGTGAACGATTGTCAGCGGGCTGAACGCCGGCTGCGGCATCAGGGCCGGTTGGTGATGCAGTGCAATCGCCTCCACCACGGGCACCGGCAACCCCCACAACCCCAGCAGGTAGCCGCCGATGTCGGCATGGCTGGCCCCCAGCACCTGGATTTCCGCCCGATAAAACTCGAGACCGTTCTCTTCGGCAAGCCGGACGGACTGTGCGAAGACCTCGGGCATGTTCGCGGCGAGGACGAGCTTGCCGATGTCGTGCAGCATGCCGGCAGTGAAGGCTTCATCGACGGCCTTGCGGTCGGCCTGCTCGAGTTGGGCGATCAGCTTCGACCGGGCGGCCACGTTCAGGCTGTGCGCCCACAAGGACTCCATGGTCAGGCCGCCGGCATTGGCGTGGGCAAACTGCGCGAAGGCGTGGATGGACAGCACGAGCGATTTGATCGTGTCCAGGCCGATGTAGGCGACCGCCTCCTCGGTGCTGGAGAGTTCGCGGCGCAATCCGAAGAACGCGGAGTTGACCAGTTTGAGAATCTTCGCGGTCATGCCCGGATCGCGGGCGATGATGCGCGCTACGTCCTCCAAAGAGGAATCCGGCTGGTTGGCCTTGTCCACGATCTCCATGTAGAGCGTGGGAATACTCGGCAGCCGGGTCATCTGGCCGACCAGTTTCTTGAGCGACTCGCTTTGCAGCGTGCCGTCCAGGCTGGAGGCCCGCAACACGGTGGCCTTGAGCGCGTCCGGGTCGCACGGCTTGGAGAGATACTGGTGCGTGGAGCCGACACACTGGAGAATCAGCTCCTTGTCGGCGTGACCGGAGAGGATGAGGCGCACCGTCTTTGGATGCCGCTTCATCACCTCGTTGAGCAACTCCGCGCCGTTCATGCCGGGCATGCGCATGTCGGCGACCACGACATCCACCGGCTGCTCCGCCATGCGGGCCAGCGCTTTCGCGCCCCCGTCCAGAAACTCCATCTCCCACTCCTCCCGCATGCCCCGGAGCATCCGCTGCAGGCCCTGGAGGACCATCGGCTCGTCGTCCACGAAGAGAATGCGTCGTTTCATGGCAGGCGGGTCGTTGACACTTTGCCGGCCGCCTTGAGCGGCAGGCTGATGATGAAGGTGGTGCCTTTGCCCGTCTCCGTCTCAAACGCGATCGTGCCGGCATGTTTGTCCACCACCACCGAGCGGGCGATCGCCAGCCCCTGCCCGGTTCCCTTGCCAACCGCCTTGGTCGTGAAGAACGGCTCGAAGATGCGTTCGCGCGCCTTCTCCGGAATGCCCGTGCCGGTGTCCCCAATCCGGATCTCCACCCGATCGCCGTTCCGCCGCGTGCCAATCGTGATGGTGCCTTTCTCGGTGCCGTCTGCCTTGAGGCGGTCGGCAATGGCATGGGCGGCGTTGACGATGAGGTTGAGGATGACCTGGTTCAACTCGCCGGGCAGACACGGCACGGCCGGCAGCGTGGCGTCGAACTCCGTGACCAGGTCCGCCACGTACTTCCATTCGTTGCGGCAGACGGTCGCGGTGCTCTCGATGGAGTGGTTGAGATCGATGGACGTCATCTCATCCGTGCCGGGATGCGAGAATTCCTTCATGGCCCGGACGATCTTCGAGACGCGATCGACACCGGACAACGACTGCTCGATGGCCTTGGGCACTTCGTCCAGCAGGTAATCCAGATCCACCTGCTGCATCAGCCGCTCGGTCGCGGACACCTGCTCCGGGGTGACGCCGCCGGCCTTGGCCGAGACGAGCACTTGATGGAACTGCTGGAGCAGGCCGGCAAGATCCTTGAAGGAGTCCTGGAGAAAGCGCGTGTTGTCGCCGATGAACTGGGTGGGCGTGTTGATCTCGTGCGCAATGCCGGCGGCGAGCTGGCCGATGGATTCGAGCTTCTGCGCGTGTCGCAGTTGAATCTCCACCCGATGGCGTTCCTGCTCGGCCTCGTTTTCCTCGGTCAGATCATGCGCCACGGTCGAGAAGAACTCCACTTCACCCTCCGGCCCTTCGTGCGCCTGGATCAACTGCCAGACGGGAACGGACCGGCCATCGATGGTTTGCAACTCGCATTCCCCCCGCCATTTGCCCTCACGGATCGCCACCGGCAGTGCCTCGGAGGTGAGCTGGCTGAACGTGGCGGCCGTGTAGAAGTCCTGGAAATGGCAGCCGGCGAGATCGCCCGCCCGCTCTCCTTCCACCATCTGCCGGCCGGCCTGGTTGAGATAAACCACCGCGTGCGTCCTGGCGTCCACGATGGCGACCAGATCGGGCATCGCCTCGAGGATGGAGACCAGCCGCGTGCGGGTCTGGTCTGCCTGTTGCAGAAGCGTCTCCCGCTTCTTGAGCTGGGCCGCCACAGTTTCCAGCAACCACTCGGGCTTGAAGGGCTTTTGGAGAAAATCATCCGCCCCCAGCTTCATGCCCTCGCGCGCGTTGCGGGCATCCGCCATGCCCGTCATCAACACCACGGGGATCGTGGCCGTGCGCGGATCGTCCCGCAGCGTGCTCAAGAGGCTGAACCCGTCGCCATCCGTCAGGTTGACGTCACTGATGATCAGGTGGGGCAGATGGGTGCGGGCCGCTTCAATGCCTTCCTGGGCCGTGGCGGCGCCTTCCGTCGCGTATCCTCGCGAACGGAGCATCGCCTGTACGGAGGACAGGTAGTGGGGCTCGTCATCAATGACCAGAACTGTGCGCATGATCGTGCTGGCGTTACATCGGCGGAATCGCCCAATGTATTGAGCAGAAACTGCCGGATGACAACCCGCCCCCATCCGGGCTGTCGCCAATGATTTAAACGGGTCGCGCGAGGACTTCGGCGAGCACCTTGAGCAGCATCTCCGCCGTGTACGGTTTGGGCACGAAATGGTCCACGCCGGCGCCCGTGGCCTTGGCGACGCTGCCTCCGCTGGCGTGGCCGCTGGAGCCGATGATCTTTACCGCCGGATTCAGGGCCCGCAGCGCCAGAATCGTCGCCGGGCCGTCCATCACGGGCATCGCCATGTCCGTCAGCACCACGGCAATCTCCGCGCCCTGCTCCGCATACAACGCCACCGCTTCCGCGCCGTGGACGGCCAGCATCACCCGGTAGCCAAACCGCTCCAGCGTCCGCCGGGTCACGGTGCGGACGCCTTCCTCGTCATCGACAACCAGAATGAGTTCGCCGTAGCCACGCGGCAGTCGGGTTTGTTCAACCTCGGTCCGCTCCCCGGCCTCCGGCGTCGCGCCGGCGGGCAGATACACCTTGAACTTCGTGCCCTTGCCCGGCTCGCTGTAGAGATGGATGAAGCCCCCGTGGCTCTTGACGATGGTCAGCACGGTGGCCAGCCCCAGCCCGGTGCCCTTGCCAAACTCCTTGGTCGTGAAAAACGGGTCGAAAATCCGCTCCTGAATGTTCGCGGGGATGCCCGTGCCGGTGTCCTCGACCTTGATGATGACGTACGGGCCGGGCCGGGCATCCGGGTTCATGCCCGCGAAAATGTCGTCCACCTCGAAGTTGCGCAGGCCGAGGGTCAGCCGGCCGCCTTCCGGCATGGCATCGCGGGCGTTGACGCACAAGTTCATCATGACCTGGTGCATCTGCGTCGGGTCCGCCGAGACCGTCCAGAGGTCGCGCGCGGATTCGAGCCGAAACTCGATGTTTTTGGGGAACGTATCCCGGACGATCTGCTGCAACTCGCGGGCAAGGTGATGCAGGTTCGTCAGCACGCGTTCCCCTTCGATGCCCCGCGCGAAGGACAAGACCTGCCGGACCAGATCCGCGCCCCGCCGCGCGCTGTCTTCCAGACTGGCGAGCACCGTCAACCGCTCCGGATCCCGCTCATCCAATCGCAGCAACTCGATGGAGACGAGGATCGGCGCGAGCACGTTGTTGAGATCGTGGGCGATGCCGCCCGCGAGCGTGCCGAGGCTCTCCATGCGCTGGGTGCGCAGCAGTTGCTGCTCGATGCGCTTGCGCTCCGAGATGTCGGTGTTGATCGCGAGGATCGACTTTGGCCGCCCCTGCCCGTCGCGCACCAGCGTCCACCGGCCTTCCACGGTGAGCGGCCGGCCGGCCTGGTTGAACTGCGTGAGTTCACCCACCCACTCGCCCTTTTCCAGAGTCGCGGCGGTGGCCGCCAGGAACCCCGCCGGGTCCTGGTAAAGCAGTTCCTTGACGGATCGTCCGACGGCCTCCGTAGCGGGCCAGCCGTAAAGCCGTTCCGCGCTCTTGTTCCAATACTGGATGCGGTGCTCCAGATCACGCACGAGGATGGCATCCTGCGCCTTGTCCAGCAACTCGGCCTGCTCGCGAACCTTGGCTTCCGCCAGCCGGCGTTCATGGATGTCCACCGTCGAGCCCACCATGCGGAGCGGCCGACCGCTGGCATCCCATTCCGCCTGGGCGGATGCGCGGAACCAGCGGTATTCGCCCCGTTTGGTCAGCAATCGAAACTCCACGGCGTCCGGCGTCGGCAGGCGGCGTTCGACGTGGCCTTGGATGGCCAGTTTGACGGCTTCCAAGTCGTCCGGATGGACCTTCGAGTAGAACGCGTCGAGGGTGTCGGGAAATTCCTCGCGCGTGTAGCCGTCAAGCATCTCGCGGTAGCGGGGCGAATACACGATGACGTTGGTGGACATGTCCCAGTCCCACAATGCCGCCTGGGAGGCGCGCACCGCCAGGGCGTAGCGTTCCTCGGAATCGCGCAGGGCCAGCTCCCCCTGCTTGGCGTCGGTGATGTCCCGCATGGTGCCGACGATGCGCTTCACACGGTTCTGCTCGTCGAGAACCGGCACCGCCTCCTCGCGAATCCAGCGCACGCCGCCATCGGAGCGGATGATCCGGAACTCCACACTCGTCAGCTCGCCGGCAAGCCGCCGTTCAAAAGCCCGCTCCGCCGCCGGCCGGTCATCGGGGTGGATGTGCTCCAAATACCCCGTTGGGTAGGCATAAGCGTGTTCAATCGACCGGCCCCAAATGCGTTCGTAAACGCGGTTGACGTAGAGCAGCCGCTTGTTGGCCGGATCATAACTGTAGAAAATGTCCCCGATGTTCTCGGCCAGTTCCCGGAAGCGCTCCTCGCTCGTGCGCAGCGCCTCCTCCCCCTGCTTGCGCTCGGTGATGTCGCGCGTCACGCTGAGCACGCAACTGATCCTCCCGTCCGCCTCCCGAAACGGCGCGGAATGCGTCTCCATCCAGCGCTCCCCGCCCCGGAGACTGCGGATGCGGAACTGAAGCTGACCCGTTTCGCCACGACACACCCGCCGATGAAGTCCAATGAAGGCCACCCGGTCCTCCGGATGGATCAACTTGAGCACCGGCTGGCCGATCACCGCGTCGCGTTTGTCCGCCTCGATCATCCGCAGACCGGCGGCGTTCATGTCGATGAGCTGCCCTTCCGCTGAGACGATTTTCACGCATTCCGGCTCGCTTTCAAGAATCGTGCGCAGCCGTGATTCACTCCGGGCAAGCGCGGACTGGGCGAGCGCCAGCGCCAGCAGACTGCCGGCCGCCACGGCGAGACTGCGTTCCCCGGGCGTCCACGCGCGGGGTGCTCCGATGTGTTCCAGACAGAGCACTCCCGCCGGTTTCCCGGCCACCTGCACCGGCGCATCCAGCATCGCGGCGATGCCGAGCGGATCGAGGTAGGTGGCGGTGAACTCACGGGTGCGCGGGTCACTCCGCGCATCCTCCGCCGCGATGATCTCGCTCGTGGTCAGGGCCTGGAAGTAGGCCGGGAAATCCCGTTCCCGCAGTTCCTGGCCCGAGGAATGTCGTTGCGTCACCGTCTCAAACAAGTCCTGACAGAGGATGGCCGCGCGATCCTCGGAGTAGCGCCAGAAACTCACCCGCGCCACGTCCAGCGCCGAGGCGATCGTACGGGTGATCTCCCGCAGCACGGCGGTCTCGTCGTCCCCGTGCCAGACGGGGCTGCGGGTCAGCGCCACGAGCGCCGCGTGCCGCCGCTCGTGCTCGCGCTGACCAGCCTGCCGGACCTGGGCCACCGCCCGTTGCTCGAAGTAAACGCGCAGCATCTCCGCCAGGGAGTCGATCAGTCTGCGCTCCTCCACCAGGAACGGCACCGCGTCCTCGGCGGGGCGTTCCTCCAGATAAACGATCTGGAGCCGCCCAGCCCGGCCGTCGCTGGTGGTGAAACCCGCCTCGAGCAACCAGGGGGTCTCCCGAAACTTCCCGGCGGTACGACCCTCGGTGCCGAACTCCACGCGCGCGGCGGCCATCTCCGGGTACTGCATGGCCGGCGGCAGGAGGACCACCACCCGCTCCAGTACTGCTCCGACGGACAAATGCTCCTGCCGCAACAGGCTGGAAACCTCATGCAACGCACGCAGTTCCTTGATCCGCTCGCCGAGGTCACGCACGAGCTTTTGCTTCTCCGCCTCGGCCGCCTTGCGGTCGGTGATGTCCAGCACCGTCCCAATTTGTCGAACGGGCCGGCCGGCGGCATCCCGCTCCAGCTCACTCAACTCCTGCACCCAGCGCACGGAACCGTCGGGGAGCACAATCCGGTGATCCAGGTTCAGCACGCCCCCTGCCTCCAGGATGCGGCGTTGTCCCTGCTCGACCCGCTCGCGGTCGTCCGGATGCACGGCGGCCAGGAAAGCTTCGTAGGTCGCGCCGAACTCGTCCGGAGCCAGCCCGAAGATCCGGTAAATCTCATCCGACCAGTGGAGCGCACCCGACGGCAGCGCCAGTTCCCAACTGCCGAGCCGGGCCACCCGCTGGCAGTCGTTCAACCGGCGGCGGGTCAGCCGCAGTTCCTGCTGTTGCAACCGCGGCTCCAGCAGACCCATGGCCTGCCGGGCGAGCGCCGTCAGCAGGGCCAGTTGTTCCGGCGTGACTTCCCGTGGCACGCGGTCCAGCACTGCCAGCGAGCCCAGCCGCGCACCGGACGAGGACGCCAGCGGCACTCCGGCATAAAACTGGATGCCAGGCTCGCCCGTAACGAGCGGGTTACCGGCAAAGCGCGGGTCGTTTCCGGCATCCGGCACAATGAAAGGGCCCTCACCCTCGATGGTATAGGCGCAGAAGGACAACGAACGATCAGTCTCCCGCACGGGCATGCCCACGGCGGCCTTGAACCACTGCCGCCGTTCATCCACCAGCGTCAGGACGGCCATCGGGGTGCCACAAACATGTGCCGCCAGCCGGACCAGATCATCGTAAATCTGCTCCGGGGCCGTATCCAGAATCTGATACGCGTCGAGCGCCTTCAGTCTGGCTCGTTGGCGAGCGTCAGCCATGCTGGTGAATGAAGCATCGTCATGCGGCGGTTTGCAAAGACCGGGCGGGCGAATCGCCCCGGTAAGGTTGTCGGCGATTAACCGGGGGAAGTTAAGCCCGCCGGTGATCAAGCGGCAACTCTTCGGCGGGCGGCGATCTCATTTGGGCGGGCGGTTCATGCTGGGCGTGCAGCGGTGGTTGAACCGCCCAGAACTTTCGCCAGCGCGGCGAGGAGCACTTCCGCGGTGTACGGCTTCGGGATGAAATGATCCAGGCCGGGCCGGCCCGCATTGGTCAACCCGGTCTGCGTGTCCAGGCCGCTGGAGCCGATGATCTTCACCGCCGGGTTCATCGCCCGCAACGCAATGATCGTCGCGGGGCCGTCCATCACCGGCATCGCCATGTCCGTCAGCACCACGGCGATGCGCTCGCATTCCTGCGCGTACAGACCCACCGCCTCCGCGCCGTGGGCGGCGAGCAGGACTTGATAGCCGAACCGTGTGAGGGTCTGGCGCGTCATCTCGCGAATCCCCTCCTCGTCGTCCACCACCAGCACCAGCTCACCCTCACCGCGTGGCAACTTGCGTGGCTCGTCGGCGGCGGGCGTGGCCGCCCGGGCCCCGGTGTGGGCCGGCAGGTAAACCTTGAACCGGGTGCCTTTGCCCGGCTCGCTGTACACGTTGATGAAGCCGCCGTGGCTGCGCACGATGGCCAGCGTGGTGGACAGCCCGAGCCCGGTGCCTTTGCCGAACTCCTTGGTGGTGAAGAAGGGCTCAAAAATGCGCTCCTTCACTTCGGCCGGAATGCCGGTGCCGTTGTCCGCCACTTCGACGACCACGTAGGAACCGGGTTTGGAATCCACGTGCATGCCGGCATAGACATCGTCAAACGCACAGTTCGCCGTCGTGACGCGCAAGGTGCCGCCCCGGGGCATCGCGTCGCGCGCGTTGACGCACAGGTTCATCAAGACCTGATGCAGTTGCGTGGGGTCGCCGATCACCGTCCACGCTTCACGCGCCGGCTCGAAATCGGCGGTGATGTTCTTGGGAAACGTCTCGCCGATGACCTGCCGGATGTCCCGCAGCAGGTGGCTGAGATTGACCTCCATTCGCTCACCCTCGATGCCCCGCGCAAAGGTCAAAACCTGCCGCACGAGATCGGCGCCGCGTTGCGCGCAGGACAGAACGGTCGCCAACATGGTCTGGCCGTCCTCGCTGCGGATTTCCTCCCGGAGCAACTCCACCGAAATGAGGATCGGCGCGAGCACGTTGTTGAGGTCGTGCGCGATGCCGCCCGCCAGCGTGCCGATGCTTTCCATGCGTTGCGCGCGGAGGGACTGCT
>CAYXDZ010000032.1:0-3014 GCA_964463815.1 uncultured Verrucomicrobiota bacterium
GCACGCGCTTGATGATCTTGTCCTCGACATCGGTGATGTTCATCACGTGCGTCACCGCGTAACCCTTGAACTCGAAGTAGCGCCGGACGAGATCGGCGAAGACGAATGTGCGGAAGTTCCCGATGTGCGCGAAGTCATGGACGGTTGGCCCGCAGCAGTACAGGCCGACGTGTCTGCCCGCTGGATCGAGCGGCGTGAAGTCCTGGACGGATCGCGAAAGTGTGTTGAAAACCCGGAGCGCCATACGCAAAGGCCGCGAGGTTAGGGAAGCGGCCCGGCGTTGCCAATGGGCAAAGTGCGGGCGCCGGCTGGTCCGGCTGGCCCTCAGTAATCAAACCCGATCGTGGTCCGGTTGTCGTCCTGGGACATCTCGTAGCTGAAGAGGTACTTCTCGCGCTGCACCCATTCGACGTGTCCATCGGCAAAGCCCACGTTGCTGCCCTTGTTCCCGTGGTTGTCCTCCGCGTCCGGATAATGGATGGCCCCGTTCATGTTGAAGTCACTCAGGAGCCAGATGCGCGACGGGCCGGCCACGGTTCCCTTCAAACCAAACGCATTCCAGTAATGGCTGTAAGTGTTGACCATGTTCACCGACTTGCGCACGAGCGGAACGCGCAGCGTCTCACCATTCACGCGGATGTCGGTAAAGGAGGGTGTGCGCCAGGCCATCCAGCCGTACGGTTGGTAGCTCATGCCGTGTGGCGCGTTCTTACCACCTGCCAGTGTCATCAAATCCTGCAACCCTTCGGCACCCGTCCGGCCATTGGTGGACCGGACATCTTCACGCACCCGATTCCGGGTGTTGGGACAGGTGAACACGCTCACCGATCCCACATAGGCGGGAAAGAGGACGTTGAGATCGTTGTCGTTATTGTCGGTTTGCGGGAGATACACTCCCTCCGGATCATCATCGGCATACATCAGCACGCCCATCGTGACCTGCCGCAAGTTGTTGGTGCATTCAACCCGTCTTGCCCGTTCCTTCGCGCGGCCCAAAGCCGGCAACAACAGCGCCGCCAGCACGCCAATGATAGCGATGACCACCAACAATTCGATCAGGGTGAAACCGGCCCGCCCGCCCGCCCTTGTTTTCATGGCTGATCCTGAGGTGTCGGCGGGCGCGGCCCCGGGCCGCGCCCGCCGTGATCATCAGTGCTTCAGTTGACCACCGGTGTCCACAGTAACGCCCGGAACAATCCCGATCTGTTGGCCCCGAGCCCGCCGATCCGGCCATCTTAGGTGACCCCGATGGGGGCGGGGCTGGACCACGACCACAACCCCGGCGTCAGTGGCAGCAGGGCGCGCATGGTCTTCTCCCCGCTGTAGTGAATGAACACGTCCGAGCCCGTCGCCGTGTCCGAGATGCCCAACACGAAGTTGCCGTTGGCGATCTGCCAAGATTGTTTCCTCGTCACTCCGCGCGATCCGCCAGCCAGCCCACGTCGGGATTATTGGGCATCAAGTATCCATAACCCGGCTCCCACTTCTGACGGCGTGGCACGATGATGGTTCTTGGGTCGATCCACTTTTTGGACTCCACATGCCCGTCGGCGAACGAAAAGGAGCACCGCCCGCCATGCCGGCTGGCCGGCAGGTTTGGAAAACCCTGAGTAACCAGGCCGTTGGGGAAACGTTGCGTAACAAGCATACTGCCGTCGTCAATGCTATCCTCATGTTCCTCGGCCAGCACGAAGATACGGGATGGCTGGCGAATGGTCTCATACTTCTGGTGATATTGGTTTCCCATGCCTCCAACTTTGATCCCTATCACCTTATTCATACTGACACTGCGCACCCGGTTGAATTTGCCAAGGGGAGATTCCACATACGACTTGTCGGCCGGACACCGAAAGACGGTGGCGTTCTGTAGGTAAGCGCCAACGGTGCCCTCAGCCAGCAGCACGGCGTTGTTGGTGTTGAAGCCGTTCTCCGGTTTGTAATCCATGTAGCCCTGAACCCAGGCCGGGCGGTTGATCGGGTGAAAATAGTACCAATCATCGCCAAAGTTGGTTTCATTATTGGGCGGAAACCAGCCGTTGTGGTCTTCAGTGTAGAGGTGAAAAGCCATCTGAAGCTGGCGGATGTTGCTGAGGCATTGGGTGGACAGGCCGGCCTGCTTGGCCTTGGACAAGGCTGGCAACAGCAGCGCCGCCAGCACCCCGATGATGGCAATCACCACCAGCAGTTCGATGAGGGTGAAGCCGGCGCGAAGGGGAACTGAGTTTTTCATGGCATTTTCCAAGAGACATCCGCGCGGCGGGCCGGACCCGCCGGGCCTTTACTCCTCCCGGTAGTTGGGATTCTTCTGCGTGGCGTGATCGGCCAGCCAGTAGAGGTCTTGATTGCCATCCTGCCAGATCATACCGCGATATCTTTCCTGCACGTCGAAGAGCGTGCGCGGGTCTTTCCACTTGCGCAACTCGGAGTGCCCGTCGGCAAACGAAAACACCCCGCTCCCGCCGTGCCGCGCCGCCGGCAAACCTTCCCCAGACCAAACGTACTCGCCATCGATCAGGGGGGAGCCATACACCCAAAACGCACCAATATTGACTGAGTCTTCGTGCGTGTCGGCCAGAATCCACATCTTGGCGGGGCCGGGGTTGACGATCTGCGCCAGGCGGGACACGACCTGGATGGGGGCCTCGAAATTACTGGCATCCCGCCCGCACCAGCCGTTCAGGGAATAGCTGCGCACGCGGGGCAGCTTCCGGTCGCCAAACCGGGCCATGGATTTGTCGCCGGGACACTTGAAGACCGCCGCGGTCTGCAGGTAGCCGCCAATCCGCCCATGCTCCCCCGTGGTCAGATAGATCGTGTTGGTGTTGTCCGGGTTGTCCGGGGTGAAATCAATCAGTCCGGCCACCCAGTTGGGGTTCCCCGGCGTTTTGCCTGCGGAGATGTGGTTGCTCATGTTCCGGGGCACCCTGTCTTCGTGGTCCTGGGTGTAAAGGAACCAGGCGTTTTGAAGCTGGCGCAGGTTGTTGAGGCAGGCGATGCCCTGCCCCTTTTGTTTG
>CAYXDZ010000032.1:3024-8630 GCA_964463815.1 uncultured Verrucomicrobiota bacterium
CCAGCACGAGTTGACGCGTGGCCGCATCCAATTCCCACCACTTGCCCGCTGGAAGTTCGCCCAGTTCAAAGTCCCAAAGTCGCACCCGGATCAGCAGCAGCGCCGCCAGCACCCCGATGATGGCAAGCACCACCAGCAGCTCGATGAGGGTGAAGCCGGCCCTAACGAGCCCGCCGATACTGCCAAGACTCACTCTGCTGTAGCTGGCACCAGGGACTTTCACAGATGGTTCCGGTTGGTGGGTCAAAAGGTGGCGAAAAAGGCGTGCTCCATCAACCACTGCGCATCTGGATTGTCCGGCATCTGGTAGCCGCCCGGGGGAATGAAGATTCGTTCCACCGGCTTGGCCGTGCGGGGATCCGCCCATTTGTGAACCTCCACATGGCCATCGGCAAAGGACAGCGTGCCCGCCCCCCGGTGCCGCGAACCAGGCAGGCTTACGAAACCAATATTGTAAGTCTTTGGATTGGGGATCCAGAACCAGCCGGTGAACAAACTGTCCTCATGAGCATCTAGAAATACGAGAGTTTGCGCCGGGCGATGGAAACTGGCCCAGTGAGTATATTGGTAAGCGATGTAGCCCGTCAGGAGTGGTTTTGGGTTCCCCACATGCCGGTTCATCGCCACACTGCGCACGCGGGCGTGTTTCCGGCCGCCGATCTCGACCCAGGACTCGTCACTGGGGCACTTGAAGATCGAAGCGTTCTTCAGATACTGGCCGATGCGGCCCTTGCCTTCCCCAATGAGCAGATGGGTGTTCGTGTTGTCCGTCCGGCTGTCCCAGCTCAGCCTTCCCCCCACCCAATTCGAGCCGGGGCCGTGGTAGTCCCCTTGCGGATGGTTGCGGGGCAGTTGGTTCTGATGGTCGTCACCATACAACTGCGCGGCGAGGTGCAGTTGCCGGAAATTGTTGATGCACTGCGCCTTCTTGCCCTGCGCCTTGGCCCGGCTCAACACCGGCAGCAACAGCGCCGCCAGCACGCCGATGATCGCGATCACCACCAGCAACTCAATTAGGGTGAAGCCGGCCCTCAAAAGCCCTTGAGGCCGTGCGCTGTCAGCCCGGTCCGACCTTGCCCGTCCTTTTGCAACCCTCGCCACCAACTGATCAAGCTCAACGCGCCTTGATGAATGCATGGTCAACGATCCAAAAAGCATCGGGGTTTTGGGGCATTTGCCAACCATTGAAGGGGGTCAGGCGTTCCACTGGCTTGACTGTCCTTGAGTCCATCCATTTATGCACTTCCACGTGGCCGTCCGCAAAGGATACGGTGCCCGCCCCACCATGGCGCGAACCAGGGAGGCCCCAAAACGCGTTCATGCTGTTTTCGGGAGTTGTTACCGGGAACCACCCGCTGAAAATGCTGTCCTCGTGTTCGTCGATGAAGACTAAAGTATGAGCCGGCCTAAGAAAAGTGGACCAGCTCGTGAATTGATACGCATCCCGATTATTCAGGCGAGGGCTTCCATCACCCACATACATATTCATGGCGACACTTCGGACACGATTGTGCCGCTGCCCGCCGATCTCGACCCAGGATTCGTCACTGGGACACTTGAAGATGCTCGCCTGCTTGAGGTATTGGCCGAGGCGGCCGTTGCCTTCCCCAATGAGCAGGAAGGTGTTGGTGTTTTGCGGGTTGGAATCCCAGGTCATGGTCCCCCCCACCCAGTTTTCGCCAGATGCGTAATAGTCCCCGGCGAAATGGTTTCTCGGCAACTTGTCGTTGTGGTCGTTCCCGTACAACTGCGCGGCCAGGTGCAGTTGCCGGAAATTGTTGATGCACTGTGCCTTCTTGCCCTGCGCCTTGGCCCGGCTCAACACCGGCAACAGCAGCGCCGCCAAGACGCCGATGATCGCGATGACCACCAATAGCTCGATCAGGGTGAAGCCGTGCCCGGCGGGCCGCTCATATCTTGCACGTTTCATGTTTTTCTCCTGTGATGAGGCGGTGCCCGGCCGGGTCCGGGCACCGCCTCGGTTATTTAGCACTAATTCATCGGGTAGGCAATGAAGCCGCGCAGGGTGCCGTTGAACTCGCCCTGGCCCACGATCACGCCGTGGTCATTGACATCCCAGGCGGCGCGGAGGAGCCAGCCGTAGCCATAAACCGGGTCCAGCAGGGTGTTCAGGTCCGTCATGGTCCCGCCGTGGAACCGGACGAACGCGCGGTTCCCACTGCTGGCCGTGAGCGACTCGCCCACCACCGGCAGCGAATTGTTCAACCCCAGCCCGATGCTGTAAGTGCCGCCCAGGGTGCCGAGGTCGTCGGTCGATTGCAGTTGCGCAAAGGGCGGGCAAAGGAACGCACGATACTGTCCGCTGCTCAGTTGCGAGTATCCCGCAACCCAGCCTTCCTCGTTGATGGCGTGGCCTTCGCTCATGCCCCCCAAGGTTCCAAGGTATTGGGATGAAATGGTGGGATCTATATCACGTGGATAATCCCAAGCCGTGCGAAATGCTGACACGATTCCGTTGCGATCAGCGGAACCGGTGGTCCTGCCAATTGAGTTCACATCAAATGCCCGACTGGAGCCGGACAAGTTAAAATTTAGCGTACCCATATCGTACGGACTGGTCTGCCCAGCCGCCCAGTAGGTGGCGCGGTCTTGCCCGTTGTTGTTCACCGAGACCCCCACCACGGTGCCGGCGTTGTTGATGGCCTGCCCTTCGGCAATCGGCCACCAGGACGACAGTGGTTGGAGGAACTGCAGCGTGCCGCCGGCCGTGAGCCGCCAGGCCTGCCACCAGCCGTCGTAGCGGTAGCCGGTGGTGGTCAGGCTGTCATTGATGTCCCGCGCCTCGGCGTACTCCGTGGGCATCAGCGAGACCAGGTTGTACGGGTCGCCGCGGAACGCCCGGTTCCAGTAATAGCCCCCCACGTCCTCGCGGAAATAGCCGGCCGCCTGCGGGCTGGAGGAATTGTTCACGGCATAGGCGATGGTTTCCATGTTGGAGGGCACGCCCCCGGCCGCCTCGAACACATAGTGTTGGGTGGGGTGTGCCGGAATGCGGGTGGCGTAAATGTCCGACTCACGCGTGGAAGCCAGACTTCGATCCGTCCAGGAGAAGTAAAACGCGCTGCTGTCGGCAAACACGCCGTCGTAATCATGCAGGCGCGCCGTGGTGGTGGCGGAACCACCGTGGAACGACTGCGGGGTGATGCGGAAGGACGGCAGCCAGGTCCAGCCGGAAGGATATTGGTAAACCAGTTTCCGGCCGTAGATGTCCACGTCGTAGTTGTTGGGATCGTTCTGCCGCGAGTACCAGCCGATGAACATCTGCTTGCCATTGGGCTTGATGGCGATGACCGGCTGGAACTGGTCGCGAGTGGTGCTGTCATCGTTCACTTTGAGAGGGGTGGACCAAGTTGAGCCGCCGTTCGAGGAACTGATGAAGTAAATGTTGGCCTTATCCGTGCCGCTCGCCGGTTTGTCGGCGTACACGACGTAAAGCTCGCCGGACGAGGGATTGACTGCCGTGCGGGGATAGGAATCACTGCGATCCAATCCGGAAAGATTCAACGCGTTGCGATCATTATGCCAGCCGGAGTTCAAGTTGACGACCGTGGTGGCGGCGGTCAGGGCCACGCCCGCTGACGAGTACTTGCGCATCATGAGGCGTTGGTAAGGCGAGGCGGGATCGCCCTGGGGCTGAACATATTTCCCCTCCAGCCAGAATACATAAACCTTGTGGTCGGGAGCCACGACCACCTGCACGCCCGAGGCGTGGCCGGTGTCATCTTCATTGGGAATTCCGGGTCGGGTTTGTACCCGGACGCTGACAAGGTCGTTCATTGCGTCGGTCGGATATGAACTGTTGGCCATTGCCGAAAGTGAACTGGGGAGCCAGGAACCACCGGCAGGCCTCCGGAGCAGATAGATTCCCGGCTGTAAGTCAATCTGTTGGTTTTGGGCTTCCAGCAGTTCCGTTTCAGTCGCTTCCAAATTGAAGGCGACGTACTGATTGCCCTGCCCCGTACCGGGGAAATTGTCCACTGCCAGCCAGGGCTTGTCGATGGTCAGCGCGCGGTTGTCCAGTTTGTACAGGGGTTGCAGCGGACCACTCCAGGTCGGTGGATTGGCCGCGCCTTCGCTACCGTTCCAACTATAAGCGCTGCTAAAGAGAAAGAGACCATGCTTTCCGCCATAGCCGGATGGCGCACCTTGGGCTTCGGTCAGCACAGTAAGCGTTGAAAGCACAAACTGCTTGTTTACCAAGTCCGCCACCAGTGTCGGGTCCGGCCCGTCATTCGGCGTGCCGGTGTAGAGGGTTCCTTCGTCGGTGAACGTCTTGCCCCCGTCTTCCGATACCGACCATCCTAGTTTGGGGATCAAGTCAAACTCGTTTGCGCCGAGATCAATCGTGGTCCACCCGGCGGTCCAGTCAATGTACACGGACATCACGCGGTTGCTGATGGCCGCAATTTGGGATTCCGCCTGTACCCGCCAAGTGGCCAGATCGGGAGATGGAACCGGTGGATTTTCAACCGGAACACTCTCTTCCCCTGACGTATTCACCTGGCTGTTCCATAATGGAGTTTGAGCCAATGATTGTGTGGCGATGGCCACGAGCACGGCGGCTGTGATTGCCGCCTTGCCAAGTTGTTTTTTGAGCTTATCCATTTGCTTGTTGTTTTTTCGCCTTGGGTGGCAGGCGGGGCTTGTCCAGGCCGTGACGGCTCCACACGGAGCCGCCACTTGACCGCCGTGCGCCCAAGGCGAAATCTTTTCAAATCTGCCGGTCCACCCCGGAGCCCGGCGCGTCGCCAATGGAATGGGAAGACCCGGAATCAGTGAGGCAGGCTTTTGGGATTGCGGGCAGCATACGCCCGCGAGCACTCCTGGGAAGGGGTAGATTTCTACCCATGCGCCCGTTGACCGGGCAAGCGGATGAAACCCAATTGGAGCGCCCGCGCCACCGCGCCGGCGGCGGTATGCACGCCCAGCTTGCGGTAGAGCCGGGGCAGGCGGTTGTCCACGTATTGCCGGCCCAGATGGAGTTCGTGGGCGATGTCCTTGTTGCCGTAGTCGGCGGCCAGCAGGCGGAGAAATTCGAGTTCCCGTGGGGAGATGTGGAGCCGGCGGGCCACCAAGTCGGTAGATGTGGCGTGCAGGGGGAAGAGTTCGCCGGAGCCCAGGTAAAAGCCGGTGGGGGTGGCACCCGTAAGTGCCCGCAGCAGGCTGGCAGCCTGGCCGTCCTTTTGCACGAACCCGTTGGCCCCGCCGCTCAGGGCGTGATGCAACACGTCCGCATTTCCGTAAGCGGTGTGCTGGATGATCGTGGTGCGCGGCAGCCGGGGCCGCAAGCGCTCCAGGCACTCCAGTCCATCCATCCGCCCCATGCGCACGTCCAGGATCACGATGTCCGGTTTCAGTCCGGGTAAAGCTGCCAAAGCATCCTCCGCCCGTGCGTGCTCCGAACGCAACCGATAGCCGCCAGCCCGCGCGAGCCATCCCGTCACCGTGGCGCGCACGATTTCGTCGTCATCAACCACGGACACCCAGTTTGGCTTGGTCATACGCTGCTCGGTCAAAATTATAGCCGGCTATTCGGCTCGCGTCGTGCCCGGTGCGTCTTCCGCCTCTGCCCCCTTGGGACGCGG
>CAYXDZ010000032.1:8730-16729 GCA_964463815.1 uncultured Verrucomicrobiota bacterium
TTCTCTTGGGACGCGGTTCTCTTGGGACGCGGTTCTCTTGGGACGCGGTTCTCTTGGGACGCGGTTCTCTTCCGAACAAACGAGTTTCTAGTCAACCAACCCGCGCCGCGTCAAAATTTTTTTGCAAGCTCTTGCTGCGCGCTGCTCAGTTTGTTGCCCGGTGCGCCCACCGTCGGGACGGGTGCTTGCCCCGGCGACGGGGTCAGGGTGGCCACCCGTCCACCACCTGGCCGTGGCTGCTGACACCTGGGAGGTTTCCGCTGGACGCCGGGATCGCCGCGGGCCGCGAACATCGCTGCGCTCGTTTCGCGGCCGAAGTTACGGCGGACCGGCAGGTCCGCCCTACCAAGGCCCGGTAGGGCGGCGCTGCCGCGCCGCCGTAACTTCCCGGCGAGCGCCAGCGAGACGAACGGGGAGCGGCCACGCGGCTGGCGTGCGCTCCCTGAGATTCTGAATGAGTGAAACTGAAATGCGCCCCGCTCAATCAAGCCAGCACGAGCTGGCGGGCGATCGCATCCAATTCCCACCACTTACCCGCTGGGAGTTCGCCCAATTCAAAGTCTCCAATCCGCACCCGGATCAGCCGCAGCGTCGGATGCCCGATGGCGGCGGTCATGCGCCGGACTTGGCGGTTGCGGCCTTCGATGAGTTGCAGCTCCAGCCAGCAGTCAGGAACGTTCTTGCGCGCCCGGATCGGCGGATCGCGTGGCGGCACCGACGGTTGCGGATCGAGCAGGCGAGCGCGGCACGGCAGGGTCTGCTCTCCCTGGATGACGAGGCCGCGCTCGATTTCCGCCAGGGCTCCAGCGGTTGGAACGCGTTCCACCTGCACCCAGTAGGTGCGTTGGTGGGCGTGGCGCGGATTGAGGAGCCGGTCGTTCAAGCCGGTTTCGTCACTGAGCAGCAACAGACCTTCGCTGTCGGCGTCCAGCCGGCCGATGGGATACACGCCCTTCGGGAAACCAAACTCCGCCAGCGGGCGGTTCGGTGAACCGTCCGGTGTGAACTGCGAGAGCACGCCGTAGGGTTTGTGGAAGGCGATCAGCACGCGGTGGATCGTGCCAGCGGACGGGGCTTCCCAGAAGCAGTTTCCGAGCGTTTTGACCGCTCGATTCGCTGGTGCCGTAACGGCCGTGACCGGGCGGCAAGAGTCCCTCCCTTCCGGGGCCGGGCCGTTCCACACTCACGGCTGGGCCCGCAGGCGGAACAACAATGCGCCGTTCGTCGGGGCGACCTGCTTGTAGGTGCCGCTGTTGCTCAAGGAGCGGTACCAGTCCACCACCGGCGACCAGTTCAGCGTGGCGTCGGCGGATTCGAGCTGGTACGCGCGTCCGAGCGTGGCCGGCCAGTTGACCTGCACGACGTTGTCTGCGGAGCGCAGGGGCGTGCTCAGCTTGAGCACGGACGCGGCGTTGGTGGGAATGGTGCCCAGCAGGAATTCGTGCAGGTCGGACAGGCCATCGCCGTCGCTGTCGTGATCGGCCGGGTGCGCCGGGCTGACGGCGCCGAAGAGCTGCTGTTCCCAGTTGTCGGCGATGCCGTTGTTGTTGGTATCGACGATCGTATAGTTGCCGGTGATGTGCAGCACGCCGCCGGGTTCCAGGGTTTCGTATTGCGCGGGTGGTGTCTGGTAATAGGGCACGCCGACAAAGGTGACTTCGTAATCGCCGGGCGGGGCATTGTCATCATGGAAATACCAGGGGTGCCGGGTGCGGTTGATCGGTCCGCTGAGGTTGAACATTCCCTGGGCCAGGCTGCTGGTGACAGTAAGCTCGCCGGGCGTGATCTGCTCGACGGTCACCGAGATGTCGTCGATGCGCCAGCCGCGCTTGCGCTCGTTGTCGATGCTGAAGTAGCCGTAATACCAGACCACGTAAACCACTTTGCCAATGTGCGGGGAGAGATCGAATTCCTGCTCCTCCCAGCCGAATGACGACCAGTCGTAGTACTGCGCGAGCACCAGCGGCTGGGTCACGGAGTTCGTGAGAATCAGCAACTGCCCGAACTCGATGAGAGTGTTCTCCGTGTAATCGAAGAAGTCGTAGTCCTGCCAAAATTTCAGCGTGGCGCGGTTGCCACCGGTGATCTCGATGGGCGGGCTGATGAGGAAGCTTTCGACGTAGCCTTGTGACTCGCCGCGCAGATTGGTGGCCCAGACCACGTTGCCGGAGTGGGCGCCGCCGTCCGCCGGCGGGATGATGCCCAGTTCCCAGCGCCCCTCGGTTTCATCGGCACTGAACACGTCCCAGTCATACTGGCCGGTGAATTCCAGGTCGTCATTCCAGGGAGCCGTCACGGGCTCCAGGGTCGTGAAGGTCAGCGGTTGACCGTCGAGGCCGGTGGTCAGGATCGTGGTGTTCCCGGCGATGTCCCGGCAGACGATGCGATAGTGATAAAGCTGGTCGGGCTTCAGGCCGGTCAACAGCAGGGAATGCGCGACGAAAAACCGGGGATTGGCGGCGGTGCGATACGTCTGCCCTTGGAAGAAGGGCGATTCGCTGAATTCAACCACCCCGTCGGTGTATTCCGAGACCTCCCATTCGATCACCGTTTCCGTGTACTGGGGATCGACCACCACGTTGTAAATCTCCGGCGGGACGACATCAATCACGGCGAAGGTGGTGCGATAGACGTTGACCGAGGCATCGAGATACCGCGCGCTGATCAAGTCTTCCGTCGTCACCGGGAGGCGGCCCGGGGCGGCTGGCTCGGTCTCCGCCACCAACGTCAGGGTGCCGCGGAACAAGCCGGGCGTGATCGTTTCGGTCAGGGTGGCGGTCACCCCGCCGGGGGCCACGGAACTGAAGAAGGTCACTTCCGCGGAGGGCAACCCTTCGAGGTCGGAGTCGGCCACTTCCACGGTGACCTGGTCCGGGATGGTGTATTCGAAATTGTCGAGGGCGATGGAGCCCAGCCCGTTCAGTCCGGGCGCGAGAAAGCGCAGCGCGTTGCCGAGCACGGCGGTTCGCCCGCTGGTCGTGCCGTCGCGGGGGATCGTGTCCAGCGGGAAGGAAAGAAACACCACCCGGCCGGGACTGTCCGTGCCCACGCGGGGAAAGCGGATGCCGCACGTCTTGTCGTTCGGCTCGTAGAAGATCGAAACCGCGTTCGTGGTTGGCGTGAAGGTGTCGGAGAAGTCCGGGCCAAAGGAGAACAACTCGAAGTCCAGGAAGGGATACGCGCTGTAATCGAGATCGGCCACCACGCCATCGGAGATCATGTCATAGTCCTCGCCGATGATGACCGGCACGCGGAAATCCTCGTCGCAGTCGTCGCAGGGTTCACCGAAGGGATCGAGGTTGGGCAGGAATTCCTGCACTTGCAGCACGTTCGTCCGGAAAGTCGTCGGCCCCATGCGGCTGAGCAGCTCCATCGAGCTGATGAAGAACCCGCCGCCGTTGTTGAGATAGCTGGTGATGGTGGTTTGCTCGTTCGCATTCAGGGAATCGCCGGCCGACCAGATGCTGTCGTTGATCCGCCAGACGACCACGCGGAACGGACTCAAAGCATCCAGTGTGGGTGAACCCATCGTGGCCTTGTCCCAGACCTCGAACGTCACGCCTGTTTCCATCAGCGATTGGGTGTAGGCCGAAAGCGGGATGGGCGGCGTTTCCGAGTCCGGCGGATCATCGGTGTAGGCGTTGACCAGCAGAACTGTGGCGGGCGGCAGGGCCACAAACCGCACGTAGGCGCCACCCGCATCATAATACGCAACATTGCCGGCGGTGTCGGTGAGTTCCACCGCGACGTAATAGAGCTCGAACGGCACCAGGTTTTTCAGCTCGACCTGGTGCTGCTCCGCAGCCGCGGTGCCGAAGGCGAGCTGCGTGGGCGGCGTGTTGGTCCCGTAGAACACCCGTGCCCGGGTGGACTCGTTCGAGTTGATCGAGACAAACGTCCGGCCAAACTGGTTTTCCACACCCGGCACCGAAATCTGCGGCGGTTGAAAATCCCCGACCGCCTGCGCGCTCTCGGTGACGTTGCGGGATTCATCGAAGTACGTCGCGCGGATCAAATCGCCGTCGGCGATTTGCAGCAGCCCGTCACCGGCCACGGCTGGTGCGGTGGCGGTGGCAACCGTGCCGGTGAAAATGCCGCTCACGCCGGCTTGGTTGAGGGTGACCGGGAAGCCGGCCGGTTCGGTGGAGCTGGTCAGGTTGACGGTCACAGAGCTGGCTTCGAGCAGGTCGAAATCGAACACCTTCAATTTAATCTCGCTCGGCGCACGATAGGCGCTGCGGTCCAGGAGCAGCACGGCGGCGTTGGGCGGCGGTAGAAACGCGGAAACCACGAGCGCAAAATCCTGGTCGATCTCCACCGTGTCGATGCGGGCGTCCTCGAACACGCCCTGGGCGACGACCCGGACCACCCACTCTCCCGGCGTGGGGAAATCGATGTAGATGCCCTCCACGTTGTTGATCCGATCACCGGTTGTCGCGCCGGGCACCGAGAGGCCGAAGGAGTCGAATCGGTTGCCGTGATACACCTGCCCGTCGGGGGCGGTGACCACCAGGTCGAGGTTGTTGACCAGCGCCGGAATGCTGGCCGGCAGGCCCGGCACGTCCGTGTACGTCAGGGTGATGACCAGCGGCTCGAAGCTGTCCACCACCAACGCCCGGTGTTCGTAAACCTGCCCGGTGGTGAGCAGCTCCGTCTGGTCGATGAAATCGCGGCGGCCAAACCCGCCGATCAAGTTGACCAGATCGACCCGGCCCCAGCCCTCGTCCATGTTCGGCGTCGCAATCGTGCCCGAGCTGTCATCCATGTCCCAAGCGGAGTTGATCAGCGCGGCCTTCACCATGGCCGGCGAGGGCGTGAGTCCGTCATTTATTTCACGATAATACTGCACGAAAGCGGCCGCCGCTCCGGACACATGCGGCCCGGCCTGGCTCGTGCCACCCTGGTACTGGTAATACTGCGAGATCCCCAGCCAGGAGTTGGCGTCGCTGGCCGAGGCCGATTGCAGCGAGGCGATCCAGGTGCCGGGGGCCACCAGATCGGGTTTGATGCGGCCATCCTCGGCGGGACCGCGACTCGAAAAGTCCGCCATGACTTCGCTCCCTTCCGCATAGATGAAGAAGTCATAACGGTCATTCTGCGAAGCGCCGGTGGCAATGACGTTCTTGGCGACAGCCGGCGTGTTGATGGAACTGGATACCGGTCCCGAGTTGCCGGCGGAGAATTCGAGAATGTAGGGCTGGTCTCCCGGCGTCTCAAAATCGGCGTCCCGCGTCAGCGCGTCAAATTCCGCCGCGAAGGTGTCGTAGCGACCCCGCGCGTCATCGCCCCAACTGTTGGAGCCGATCTCCGCGCCGGCGCGCACCGCGTCCCGGGTCAGTTGCTCCATCGAGTCCGGGGGATTGTAAAGGCCGGTGCCGTCGAACATTCGTTGCGCGACAATGTGGGCTTCGGGCGCAACCCCCAGGCCATACCACGCGCCGCTTTCGTCCGCTTCGCCCGTCGCCGCATTGCCCGCAATGATGCCCGTCACGTGCGTGCCGTGCGCGTGCTCGTCGGCCGCGTCAAACAAGTCGCCGTAGTGGAAGAAAGCGGTCACCCGGCCGGCGAGGTCCGGGTGCATCGAGGCCGCGTCGCCGTTGTGCAGGCCGCTGTCCGCCACCGCCACGGTCACGCCCGCGCCGGTGTAGCCCAGTCGCTGCACATCCGTGAGATGTGGCGCTCCGGGAGTGCCGACAATGCCGCCGCCAACGATCTTCGAGGCGATCTCATCCGAGAGGCGCATGTTGGCCGGGCCTTCCATCCAGAGCACGGCCGGCGAACTCAGCACCGCCGCCAGTTGTCCCACCGGCAACTCGCCCTGGAGGATATCGCCAAACCGGTTGCGGGAAAGTCCGCGAAACGCGCCCATCCGGCGATGCACCTCCGCCCGTTCGGTCAGCGTCGCCACCGGTGAGAGCACGATCCGCACGTTGAGCATCTGCACGGCGGGGCCGGCGCGAAGCTGGTCGCCGACGCTCGAGTGAATCTTGTGCGTGGCCGCGTACTCACCCACAAAAAATACGTACGACTTTGCCCGGACCAGTTCGAGCGGCGTGCCGTTGAACCGCGTGATGAACGCATCGTCCGGCAGGTAACGAACCAGTTGTGCGCCGAGCGCCGCCAGTTCCGTCCGCCATTCCGGCCGCATCGGACCGGTGAACTGGACGAGGTACAATCCGGACACCGGCGACGGGATGGTGGCCTGGGTGCGCGGCTGGACCACGGGTGGCTCGTTGGTGAGCGCGCCGTTGCGCAGGCGGATGACCTTGGTCTGGGCCGTGAGTTCGGCGGCAAAAGCCAGGCAGACCAGGGCCGGAAGCAGGCGGCACGACACGCGGAAAGCGACGTAACTGGTGATCACGCTGCGAAGCTACACCACCGGCCCGTGGTCAACAAGGGGACTTGTGGCGCGTGCTCTTGACCTCAAGCGGTGGGTTGATTTCTCGGTGAAACCACTGGTTCAAGGTCGTTCATGGCGTCGGCGCAGCCGGCGTTTGAACCACGAACTCCGCCGCGACGGGATTCAGCAGGACAATCTCCGGCGTTACGTTTGTGACTTCCGGCGGGACATCCAGCATGAAAGGCAGGATGCCGTCGGGATTGCCCTGCGATTCGCGGGTCGTCGGCCAGAGCCGGCCCCGGTCGTCGCGCAGGCGGACCCCGAGGATTTGCGCGAGCGCCGCATCGCGACATTGGAGATAAATTACCGGCCGGTCCGCGTAGTGTCCGCGATAGGTTACGTGCTTCACGGGACTCAACCGGCGACCACTGCTGATCCAGCCGGTGGATGCACCGCCCTGGGGTGATCCGATCGGGACCGGTGCCACGGGCTCGTAAACGCCCTCGGTGAAAAAATTCATCGAGGTGGTCATCAACCCGATGGCGACAACTTCCGTTCCGTGCAGCGAATTGGTCTGAAACCAGAGCGTGTTGGTCGCTCCGGCCGCCAACGAAACCGGTGCCAGCGCAGTGACAACTTTCGTGGCGAGTTCATTGGTGACCTCCGGGTGGAACGTCACGGAATAACGCAAGACCGGCTGATGGAGGCCGAGGAACTGCCCCTGATTTCCCAGCGGGTCGGCCGCGATCCACTCCGGCGGTCGCCAGCCATGAATTTCGGCCCCGTCGGAGAGGAGCTTCCAGGAGGGTTCCCAGTAGCGGGAACGCGTCACCCAATGCTCGTCGGGTGCGCCGTTCGTCCTGGCATGGAGCTTTTCCAGCACAATCTCCAGGCCGTTGGTGAGACGGTTCAGCGGTGCCCGCTGTCCGGTCCAAGTCTCGGGCCGGGTCACTCGCGGATTCCGCAACCTGACGGTAACGGTGTTGGTGGACCGCCAGGGCGTAATGCGCAACGTGAGTTCCTTCGCCGATCTCGGGTAAGCCGCGAAAGAGTGTCCGATGCGAATGAACAGATTGTGATCGAAAGCGTGCCAGTTGCTGGTCTTCTGGCCCCAGAGATCACCCGATTCGTCTTCGAACTCCACCAGCAACCGCTGGCAATCGACATTCGTCCGGGAGTTCGCATCCAGCGCATTCAGCCACACCACCAAAGTATCCGGGCCGGTGGTGATGCTTGTCCGGGGAACCTTGGGCGAGAGGAAATCACGCAGTCGTTTCGGCATCCACGGCCCGAGTCGCTCCACGAGCAACGAGGCATTGCCCACGACGTGATTCGTGCCGTAGGTGACGGCTTCGACCACGATGATCCGGCCGTCGTCCACTGCCACCTCGGCGAGCGGTCCCTTGGGAGCCTCGTTAAGAATCAGCACCACCACGGTCAACAGCAACGCCAGACCAACCACCACCAAAGCGAACCAGATTCGCGACCTTGCGTTTTCCCCGTCGGTTGCCTTCATCCCCGATCACTCCTTCGTGATCGTCTCGTCGAGATTCAACAGCACGCGGGCGACGGTCGTCCAAGCGGCGAGCTGCGTCGGCGAAACGTTCGCGGGCAGATCGTTGACCGCCGTGCCGGCCAGCGCCTTGGTATCCACCCACC
>CAYXDZ010000033.1:0-16675 GCA_964463815.1 uncultured Verrucomicrobiota bacterium
TTCCGCGAGATGCCGGACAAGCTCGCCGTCGCCATCCGCACCGGCGTCAACCCGCCCGATCTCGTCCAACTCGACGAAGTGCTGTTCGGTGTTTACCTCAATGGCGAAGTGCCCTTCCTCGACCTGACCGAGCGCGTGAAGAATTCACCATTGGGCAAGGGCATCGTGCCGGCGCGCTCCCAATTGTTCGCGTGGCAGGGCAAGACCTACGGCGTACCGCAATCGCTCAGCGCCATGGTGCTCTACTACCGCACCGATCTGTTCGAGAAATACAATCTGGTCCCCGAGGACATCGCGACCTGGGATGACTTCGTTCGCAAGGGCGAGGAACTGGCCGCCAAGCACCAGAGCCTGACCGCGCTCGACCCGACCTACTTTGATGTCCTCCTGCGCCAGCGCGGCTCGGATTTATTCGGCCAGGACGGCCAGCCGTTTCCGGACGAAGTCATGGCCATCGACACGCTTCAGTTTCTCGTCGAGCTGCGGGAAAAGCGCATCGGCATCGTGCCCGAGCGCGCGTCGGTTTTTGATCCGGTGTTCTTCAGCAGCTCCGTCAGTCCGGGCGAAGTGCTCTGCCTCATCGGGGCCGACTGGTACGGCCTCGACATGCTCCAGCAGTTCACGCCCGAGTTGAGCGGCAAGTGGGGCGTTATGCCGCTGCCCGCGTGGAAAGACGTCAACGGCATCCCCGGTCGCCGCACCTCGACCTTCGCCGGCCAGGGCCTGTTGATCTACAAGGAAACCAAGCAGCCGGACACCGCCTGGAAGTTCCTTGAATTCGTGATGACCGACACCGAGGCGAACGTGAAACGGTTCGTCGATGGGAACAGCTTCCCGGCCTTTCAGCCGGCCTGGAGCGATGAGCGACTGAAGAAACCCTTCGCCTATTTCAACAACCAGAAGTTTGGCGAGGAACTGATGCGACTCTCCCCCGAAGTCCCGCAGGTCGCGGTCGCGCCCGGCCGGCCGCAGGCGATCTTCATGATGCAGGAGAACTACTTCGCGCAGGTGATCAACGGCGCGATGACGGCCGAGAAAGCCATTGAGGAGATCAAGGCCGCGTTGCAGCGGCGGTGAATGGGGTGTTAGCTGACACCACACCATGAGCGTTCTCGTCGCCACAAGTTGGTATCCGTCATCCAGTCTTTATTCAGGCTGGCTAGCGATGGTGGCTGTCATTTCAGCGTTGGCTTGTTCCATCGCCTTGCTACGCAGGTTGCACTTCGCCGTCGTTGGTCAGTTGCTCGTGATTGTAGGAGCGCCGGCCTTGTTCCTGACGGTTCTGCTTTCAGGGCTGGGCATGTTTGTCCTGAAGGACGGAACTGAGTTTGGATTTCCTCTTTGGGCTCGCGCTTATCCGAACGCCAGCGACTTCCTCGCCACTTACATTGCGCTTGGTGCGAGTTGGCTCATTGCACGAGAGGCCACGCGGATGTCGCTTCGAGCAGTTCGCATCATTGGCTGGATTGAGGTCGTCGGGTTCGTACTGCTCGGAGCATTCGAGCTGTTTTTATTGTGCCGAAGGGTATATGTCGGCTGAAACGACGATGGAGATGAACAGTCTCCAAGCCTCTTCGCTCAGCTTTGCGTTGAAAGGTGAACTTGGCCAATAGTGCTGAGCGAAACGAAACTGGTGGCAAATTACTGTGGCGGCGGCACGCCTTACTTCTTCCGCCTTACATCCCACGCCGTCTGCCATTCCTCGGACACCTGCTCGAAGCCGTCCGCAAGCAGGCGTTTCTCGAAGTCCGGCATGTGGCCGGCCCCGTAAAAGATGGCGAGCTTCTTCCGGCCCAGGTCAACTTGTTCGGCGAGCACCTTCATCGCGTGTTCGTTGCGGCCGCTGAGGATCGCCGTCCCCTTGCCGTCGGCCGTCTGGTCAATGCCCGCCAGCAGGTCCTCCATCTGGCCCATCTGCTGGCCGAGCAGGAACTTCAACTGATGCCCGCGGTCGTCCGCGGTCAGCGCGAAAAGCAGTGCGAAGGGATTCAAGCCGGCGTTGGGATTGCCGGCCTGTTTGCGCTGCTCTTCCAGTGCCGCCTTGAAGAGCAGACCGAAGATCGATTCACCGCGCTCGGCCTGCAGACTCGCAAACGTCGCCGGGTCGAGATCGGCGTGGACGAAGTTCGTCCTGCCGTAATCGATGCGATCCAGTTGAAACTCCAGTTCAAGCAGCGTTTTCATCCCGATCTGCAACTGGCTGACCGGATGGTCCGTGCCCACGTCTGAAGTCGGCTCGATCTCGCGGTCGCGGATCATCTCGTAGAGCACGGCGTCGTAACCCTCGAACATCTTCTGCAACTGATCGTAATACGCACCATCACCGACATGCACCACCGACACCAGCGCGACCGTGACGCCATCGCGCTCCCGTCGGTAGGACTTCGTCGCGGTATCGACGTGGCCCTCGTTGTGGCCGGTCTTGGTGAAGCGGAGGAATTCCTTGGTGAACGGTGCCGCCTCTTTGCCTTCTTCGGCGGCATTGGCACCAATCAGACCAGCCGCCAGGAAAGCGAGCGTCAGCAGGCAAAGCCAGGCACCGGCGGGAGCAATGCGCCGGGCGGACGGGGTGGTTGAGGGCGTCTTCACGGCGTGGGTTCCTGGATGCGGTAAAGGTGGTTCTCGGTGCGGATGAACAGCGAGGGCCCGCTCACCGCCGGCGAGGCCAGGGTGCGTTCGCCCAGATCATTGTCCGCGAGCAACTCGAACTGCTTGTCCGCTTGGACCACAAACGTGCGGCCGCGTTCGTTCGTGAAGTAAATGCGGCCATTGGCGTGAATCGGCGAGGCGGACATGTCGCCGCCGAGCCGTTCGTTCCAGTGCAGTTCACCCGTGCGCGCATCGACGCAACTGGCCACGCCGTTGTCGGCCACGAAATACAGCTCATCGCCCACGAGCAACATGGACGGCGTGTTGGGTGCGCCACGGGAGGTCTTCCAGGCGACATGCGTGTCCGTGACGTCGCCCGTGCCATCCACCTTGATGCCATAAGCCCAGGGGCGATCGTAACCGGTGCCGATGAAGATCATGCCATGACCGAAGACGGGCCGGGGAATAACGGAATAACCCTCGCCATAGTTGGCCCGCCAGAGTTCGCGGCCGTCCACCGGGTCCAGCGCATTCACCATGCCGCTGCCGGGCGTGATCAACTGCGGCCGGCCGTTCACCTCGATGATCAGCGGCGTGCTGAAGGAGAACTTGCTTTTGGCCGTGGTCGGCCGGGGCACCCGCCACTTCACCGCACCGGTTGCCTTGTCGAGCGCGACGATGAAGGGATCGCTGCCGCCGTCGCAACTGAAGATCAACTTGTCCGCGAACAGGATGGGTGAGCCGCCATTGCCGTGAACCGGTGAATAAGCCAGCTCCGTCTGTCGCCAGAGGATGTTGCCCGTCGTCAGATCAAGCGCCGCCGTGCCCAGGTGGCCGAAGTGGACGTAGAGCCGGTCGCCTTCAACCACCGGCGTCGGGCTGGCGTGACTGTTCTTCGAGTGTTTGCCGGACCGGGTGGCAACCGGAAACACTTCCTGGTTCCACAGCGGGCGGCCGGACGGGAGGTCATAAGCCAGCGCGCGGAGCGAAGTGGGCTGGCCGGCCTCGTCCAGCAGCGCCGTGGTCAGAAAAACCGTGTCGCGATAAACGATTGGCGAGGACCAGCCAACACCCGGCACCGGCTGTTTCCAGACGATGTTTTCTGATTGGCTCCAACGCAGCGGGAGCTTCGGCGATTCGGCGTGGCCCTGGCCGGTTGGACCGCGAAACTCTGGCCAGTCCGACTGCGCGGCCAGCGGCAGGGCGGCCGCGAGAAAGGCGCAGGAACAGAGTTCAACCCAGGGGATTCGCATGGCGGTGAAATTACCGGAGGTCCGGCGACTGTCGAGCGTGCAACGATTCACCGAGGGGCAGCTCTCCGCATTCTTACAGCGCGGGGAAGCTGCGGAGCAGCGGCAGCAAGTAGCCCACGGCGCAAGCCGTGGGTCATCGGGCTTGGCCGCCTCTCACCGCCCAAGCCACGGCTCACACCGTGGGCTATTCTCTGCCGCACCCACGGTGCTGAAACAGATCGTCCGCTCACGCCTGTCCGATTGCAAAAAGTTAAGCCTCGATTTGTCACTGCCCGCGCTCAGTTCTCCGGCATGTTGCCGGTGTTCCAGTAGTGCTCCATCTGCTCCGCTGTGGGCACTTTCAGTGGCCGGACGATGCGGAAGCCGAGGAACTGCGCGTCGGTGAGGTACCAGATGCTCTTGGGCAGTTGCGGGTCCTGCCGTTTCCAGTCCTTGTGCGAGCCCCGGCGGGCGGCGCTGCGCAACAGCAGCGGATCGTCGTCATCCCACGAACCACCCCGGACCACGCGCGGATACTGGGTCTTCGCGACATTCCACAGGCTTTCCGCGACGCCGTTCACGAACTGCCGGTAGAACTCCGCGTCGTATTGATCGAGTGTCCATTCGGCGACGTTGCCGTGCATGTCGTAAAGTCCCCACGGATTGGGCTTCTTCCGACCGACCTTCTGGTACTTCCAGTCGCTGTTTTCGCCGTACCACGCGTACTGGTCGAGGTCGGCGGGATCGTCGCCAAAGGAGTAGGCGGTGGTGGTGCCCGCGCGGCAGGCGTATTCCCATTCCGCCTCGGTGGGCAGCCGATAGAAGTGGCCGGTCTTGGCGCTGAGCCACTGGCAATACTTGTTCGCCGCGTGCTGGGTCATGCTGATGGCGGGATATCCATCCTTGCCCATGCCGAAACTCATTTCGACGTACGGCGCCGTCGGCCGGGCCTGCACGTCGGTGAGCGCGTTGAGCGTCGGATCGAGCTGCTTCAGTTCGCGGATCATCTTTTCCTGGTGCGGATACATGAACAGCTCGAACTCGTTCCAGGTGACCTCGGTCTTGCCCATCCAGAACGGCTCGAGCTTCACCTGGATCTGCGGGCCTTCATCGGGCTTGCGGCCGGTTTCGGACTCGGGGCTGCCCATGGTGAATTCACCCGCCGGGATCGGGAGCATTTCATAATTCACCTCGGAGCCGGGAATCGTGTGCGTGTACGGCTGCATGTCGCCGGGGGCCGTGGGTCCGCCCGTGGCGGCGATCCGCTCGTAAATGGCCTTCACGGTGTCCGCTTCACTGCCGGTGTAAACCACTTCCGCCTTGCGCGGGACCAGCTCGATTCCGTCCGGCCAGGGCGCGCCTTGCTCGATCCACATGCGCAGCAGGTCGGTTTGTTCCTTCGGCAGCGGGCCGCCTTTGTTGGCGGGCGGCATGAGGTCATCATCATCCTTGTCGAGGACGGTGAGGAAATGGACGGCGCTTTTCTCCGCATTAAAGGCAATCAAGTTCGGGGCGTTGTCACCGCTGGTGAAGGCCTGTTCCTTCAGGTCCATCCGGTAACCACCGTCGGCGTTGCCGTTGCGATGACAGCTCACGCAGTTGAGTTCGAGGATCGGCCGGATGTCCTCGACGAAATCCACGCGCTGGCGTTGCTCGAGCACCACGCCCTCGGGCCACTTCGCGCCGTCGGCGATCCAGCTTTTCACCACGTCGGTGATTTCCTTCGGCAGCGGGCCGCCGTTTTTCGGGGGCGGCATCAAGTCGTCGTCGTCCGCCGGGAGGAGCATGGATTTAAGGAGATAACTGTCGTCCGGATCACCGGCGGTCAGCACGTCGCCGCTGGAACTGCCCTTGAGGATCGCCGCCAGCGTGGTCATGTCCAGCTTGCCCTCGGCTTTGTCGGGCTTGTGGCAGGCGATGCAGTTGGCCTCGAACACCGGCCGGACCTGGGTGTTGAAATCAGCCGCGGTCACCCCCGCGGTGCCGGTGAGAACCAGCCCGAGGATCAGGCTGCCTGGATTCGTGCGAAAGGAAGCAATCATGGTGTGCAATTGGACGCGGCCCGGACTGTTTCGTTTGAGAAGAATTTTGTCAAACGAACCAAACGCAAACGAACCCGGCGGCACAGTGCAATTGAAAGTGGCGTTCAGGATCCCGCCTGCCCCTCCTCCATTCGGAAAGGCGGCGAGGGCCGGGGAGGGGCGGCGAAATCTGTCATTGGCTGCTCCGAAGCGCAGCGGCCGATCCCGCTTGATTCGCGGCAGGGATGCCCCTCACTCCAGCCCGGCACCCCGCACCGTTACTTCCCCTGCCGGTTTAATTCGTCGAGCTGCCCGTTGAGCGTCAGCAAATCATAGAGCCAGCCGATCAAGAAGCAGCCGCCCGTCACCAGATAGAGCAAGCCGGTGAGAATCTTGCCCTGGTAAAATCGGTGGATGCCAAACACCCCGAGGAAGACCAGGAGAATCCAGGCCACGGAATAATCGTACGGCCCTTGCGCGTAACGGCGGTCCGCCGAGCGATCCAGCGCCGGGATCAGGAACAAGTCCACGATCCAGCCGATGAAGAACAGGCCGAGGGTGAAGAACCAGATGACCCCGGTGATCTGCCGCCCGTAATAAAACCGGTGCGCCCCCATGAAGCCGAAAATCCACAGGAGGTAGCCGATCGTTTTGCTGTGCGTGTCGTTGCTCATCGCGTTCACTATCTGCCATCAAGAACCCGCCGGCCGAGTATAAGTTTCTAAATTCGTTGTAGCCGGGCGGCTAGCTGCGGGTTCGTCTCCCCTTCCCCAAGAAGGTTTCAATCCGGCGGCGCACCACGGCAACCGGTCGCCAAGCAGGGAGCTCCGGCGAGTCTGCTCACAAGGCCTCGGGCCACCCCGAAAAGCGGCGATGCCGGATCGGGTCATGCCGACCTTCAACAAGAGCCGTGCAAGAATGTCACTGGGAGTCGGTGGACAATTCGGCTGGTTTCGTCAGACTTCGTTACTCACTCAAATTGTGTCCATTAGCCAGCGGTGTCTGGCAAGGGGCTGGACGCTGGTTTTGACTGGCGTGTGTTTGAGGGTCCACTCATGAGACCAAACAAACCACTTCGCCTGTTGATCATCGAGGACAACTCAGATGATGCCGACTTGATCGTTCATGAACTCAAGCGCGCCGGGATTGGCGTCGATTGGACGCGCGTGCAAACCGAGGCAGATTTCCTCGCCGGCTTGGACGAGCCGCCCGACTTGATTCTGTCCGACTATTCGATGCCGCAGTTTGATGGCTTGCGGGCGCTGGCGTTGATTCGGGAGCGGGGACTGGACATTCCGTTCATTCTGATATCCGGGACGGTGGGCGAGGAGCTCGCTGTGGAGGCCATGAAGCGAGGTGCCAGCGACTATATTTTGAAAGACCGGACCGCAAGGCTGCCGCAGGTGGTGGAACGGGTGTTGGAAGAAAGCCGGTTGCGCTCCGTGCAACGGCAAACTGAGGACCAGGCGCGCGTGCAATTGAGCGCGCTGGAGGCCGCGGCCAATGCCATTGTCATCACGAATGTGCGCGGTGAAGTGGAATGGGCGAATCCCGCGTTTGCCCGGATCTCCGGTTATTCGCTGGAAGAGGTCGTCGGGCAGAACATGCGGTTCCTCCAGTCGGGTTGTCACAAGCCGGCTTTCTACCGGGCTCTTTGGAAGACGGTGCTGGCGGGACGGGTCTGGGAGGGTGAAATCATCAACCGGCGCAAGGACGGGACTTTGTATCCGGAGTTGATGACGATCACGCCAGTTTGCGGAAAAGATGGGCACATCAGCGGTTTCGTCGCCATCAAGCAGGACTTCACGGAACGGAAACGCATCGAGGAGGAACTGCGAAACAGCGAGGAACGCTTCCGGCAACTGGCGGAAAATATCCGCGAGGTGTTCTGGGTCACCGATCCTGCCCAGAATGAGATGTTATATATCAGCCCGGCCTACGAGCTGATCTGGGGGCAAACCTGTGAAAGCCTGCATCAGTCACCCCGCAACTGGTTGGAGGCCATCCATTCAGAGGATCGAGAACGAGTGCGGCAGGCGGCTGTCGCCAAACAGGCGCAGGGCCAATATGACGAGGTTTACCGGATCACGCGACCCGATGGCGGCCTGCGCTGGATACATGACCGCGCGTTTCCGGTGCCAGCTGCCGACGGTCAGGTTTACCGGATTGTCGGCATCGCGGAAGACATCACGGAGCGCAAGAAACTGGAGGCGCAATTCCTCCGGGCGCAACGCATGGAAAGCATCGGCACGCTCGCGGGAGGCATTGCGCATGACCTGAACAACGTGCTGGCCCCCATCCTGGTTTCCATCGAACTGCTGAAGGACGACGTGCAAAGCCCCGATGGCCGCGCCACGTTGGAAATGATGCTGTCTTGTACCCAACGGGGTGCCGAACTGGTGAAACAGGTGCTGACCTTCGCCCGCGGCGTGGAAGGGGAACGCATTGAGATCCATCTCGGGCATCTCTTGCGGGACATCCGCCAGGTCATGCGTGAAACTTTCCCCAAGGACATCCAGACAGTTCTCGAGTCGGCGCGCGACCTCTGGCCTGTGCTGGGCGATCCGACACAGTTGCACCAAGTCTTCATGAACTTGAGCGTGAACGCCCGGGATGCGATGCCGCGCGGTGGCAAGTTGCAGTTGAAAGCCGAGAACGTTGTGCTCGATGAAATATACTCCGGCATGAATCCAGATTCCCGGTCCGGTCCCCATGTGGTGATTAGCTTTGCGGATACGGGCACCGGGATTCCGCCGGAGATCCAGGAGCGCATGTTCGAGCCGTTCTTCACCACCAAGGAAACCGGCAAGGGCACCGGGTTGGGCTTGTCCACGGTGATGGCGATTGTGCGCAGTCATGGCGGCTTCATCAACGTGTACAGCGAACTCGGGAGCGGCACGACGTTCAAGGTGTACCTGCCCGCGCGCGATCAATCGCCGGCCGTGGTCGAAGCAACCGTTCAGGAGACTCAATTGCCGCGAGGTCAGGGCGAGTGCGTGCTAGTAGTGGATGACGAGGCCGGCATCCGCGATCTCACGGGAAAGACTCTGGAGCGTTTTGGTTACCGGGTGATGACGGCGGCCAACGGAGCGGAAGCCGTGGCGCTTTATGCCCAGCATCGCGACCAGATCGCGGTGGTCCTCACCGACATGGCCATGCCGGTCATGGATGGAGCCACCACGGTGATTGCGCTCAAGTCGATCAATCCCGCCGTCCGGATCATTTGTTCCAGCGGGCTGGAAGCAAGGGAAGGCATCACCAGCACGCTGGGCACGAGCATTCACCAATTCATTGCCAAGCCCTACACCGCCGAAACGATTCTCAAAGCCCTTGCCCAAGCGCTGGCCAAGCCCGGGCTGCCACCGATCTCCGGTGTATCGTTCAAATGAACAAGTTTGCGCTCAAGTGGTGGCTTGACGCGCGAATTCAAGTGGGCGTCAGTCACCCTGCCCGCTGATCAACAGGACTGATGAGACACAATCCGGGATGGCGTGGGCGGCGGGTGATGCTACACTCCGCCCCGTGAACTCGCTCGCAAAACAGCTTGGCTTCTGGGTCTTTCTCCTGACCGGCACCGCCGTGCTGGGTTTTGAGCCGGAGCAGGACGGCATGGCCGGCATCAAGGAGATGGTCCGGAAGCGTTTCCCCGAAGTGAACCAGTTGCCGACCCGCGAACTGGCGGCCTGGCTCGCTGACACGAACCGGCCCCAACCCGTGCTGCTCGACGTGCGGCAGCCGGAGGAATTCGCCATCAGCCACCTGGCGGGAGCCCGCAACGTCACTCCCACCGCCCGGGCGGATTCCTTGAAAGTGCTGGTCCCGACCAACCGGCCGGTTGTGGTGTATTGCTCCGTTGGTTACCGCTCATCGGAACTGGCCCGGCGTTTGATGAAGGCCGGCATCACGAATGTCTTCAACCTCGAAGGCTCGATCTTCCAGTGGGCGAATGAAGGCCGTCCGGTGGTGGCGACCAATGGGCCGGCGGTCAGAGTACACCCCTACAACGACCGCTGGGGCGCGCTCTTGAAACCGGCAGTGCGCGGCGCGGCGAAGTAACCCCGGCCGCGCAAGTCACTTTCGGCAATCCAAAATCCCCGCATGGACTGGCAGCAAATCCTTGGTCTGGGCCTCGCCTGGTTCTGCATGCTGATCGCCATCATCGGCTGTGTGGTGCCCGTGATCCCGGGCGCGCCGGTGGTCTTCTTTGTGGCGCTCGCGCACCGGCTTTATTTCGGGGAAGCCGCCAGTGTCAGCACCTGGGTTCTGGTGCTCATCGGCCTGTTGATGCTGGGCTCCCTGTTGCTTGATTATCTCGCGAGCATGTATGGCGCGAAGCGGCTGGGATCGAGCCGTTACGGCCTCATCGGCTGCGTGGTGGGCGGGCTGCTGGGCCTGATCTTGTTCAACATCCCGGGCGCGTTGCTCGGTCCGTTTGTGGGTGCCGTGGCCGGCGAGTTGATTGGCGGCAAGGACTGGAAATCGTCGGGCAAAGCCGGATTGGGTGCGACCTTGGGGCTGCTCGGCGGGGCGGTCGGCAAACTGGCCTGTGCCATCGCCATGACCGGGTTGTTCACCGTGAACGTGGTCTGGAAACTGGTCGCCGCCGCCAGTCGATCCGGTGGCGGACTGCCATGACTTGCCCACTTGAGGGAATGGCGGCCGGTCCGGTCGTGGCCATTACAAATCCACCGCAACTCAATACTTCCTTCGGAGGACGGTTCCCGATATTTACTCCGCCATGAATACCGCACATGAGATTGACTACCGAATCTTCGGCGATGACATGCAGTTCGTCGAAGTGGAACTCGACCCCCAGGAAGCCGCCGTCGCCGAGGCCGGCGGCATGATGTTCATGGAGGACGGCATCGAGATGGAGACCATCTTTGGCGACGGTTCCCAGCAGAATCGCGGCCTCATGGGCGCGCTGCTCGGCGCCGGCAAACGCCTGCTCACCGGTGAGTCGCTGTTCATGACCGTCTTCCAAAACCAGGGGCTGGGTAAGAAGAAGGTCGCGTTCGGCGCACCCTACCCCGGCAAGATCGTGCCCGTGCATCTCTCCGAACTCGGTGGTGATCTCATGGCCCAGAAGGATTCGTTCCTCTGCGCCGCCAAGGGCGTCAGCATCAGTATTGGCTTCAACAAGAAGATCGGTGCCGGCCTTTTCGGCGGTGAAGGCTTCATCATGCAACGGCTCCAGGGCGACGGCTGGGCTTTCCTGCACGCGGGCGGCACGATTTATGAACGCACACTCGGCCCCGGCGAATCTCTCCGCGTGGACACCGGCTGTGTGGTGGCGTTTGCGCGAGGGGTTGATTTCGACATCAAGTTTGTTGGCGGCATCAAGTCGGCGCTGTTCGGTGGGGAGGGCTTGTTTTTCGCGACGTTGCGCGGGCCCGGCCGCATCTGGTTGCAATCGCTGCCGCTCAGCCGGTTGGCGGATCGCATCGTCAAGTCCGCGCCCAGCACCGGCGGGAACCGCAAGGGCGAAGGCTCGATCCTGGGCGGTCTGTTGGATGGCGACAACCGCTAGCCATCGGTAGGAGCCGACGTGAGGAGGCTCTCACCAGATGGGAAGTCAGGTTCGCTCCGATCCAGCCAGTCTGTTCGTCGCACTCCGTTCATCCATCCCGAAGACAATCCGCGCGCCGCGCTTGTAGGTGCAATACGAGTAGAGCCAGTGCAGCAGCACACCCGCCTTGTTGCGAAAGCCCACGAGGAAGAGCAGATGGATGAACAACCACGCCAGCCAGGCAAGCAGGCCCGAGAACTCGAAGTTGCCCACCTTCGCCACGGCCGCCGACCGGCCGATCGTCGCCATCGTGCCCTTGTCCCAGTAACGGAAGGCCGGGCGTGACTTCGCCGGGCCGCGTTCCAGCTCCCGGTCAATCACCCGCGCGACGTGCTTGGCCATCTGCATTGCGGCCGGGCTGACGCCGGGCACCGGTTTGCCGTCCTCGTCGATGACCAATGCGAGATCTCCGACGGCGAACACCTCGGGAAAGCCCGGTACGCTCAGATCGGGCAACACCTTCACGCGGCCGGCACGATCAAGTTCGATCCCGAGCGCGCGCGTGACTGGGGCCGCCGACACGCCCGCCGCCCAGATGATGTTCTCCGCGCGGATGACTTCGGGACCGGCGGAACCCTCGACGTGGACTTCGTGTCGGCGGACGTCCTTGACCCGGCAGTCCAGCCGCAGTTCCACCCCCAGCCCGGTCAGTTGTTCCTCCGCGCTTCGGGCCAGCGCCAACGGCAGATGCCCGAGCACGTGCGGCGAACCTTCGATCAAGATCACCCGCGCCTGTGAAGGATCGATCCGGCGAAAATCATCCACCAGCACCGAGCGGGTCAGTTCGGCAAACGCACCGGCCAGTTCGACGCCCGTCGGCCCGCCGCCCACCACTACGATGGTCATCAACTGCCGCTGCAGTTCCGGGTCAGTCGTGGTCTCGGCCCGCTCGAAGGCCAGCAGCACTTCGCGCCGGATGCGCAATGCGTCGTCGAGCGACTTCAAACCGGGCGCGAACTGCTCCCATTCCGGGTGCCCGAAATAGCTCGTCACGCCCCCCAGCGCGAGCACGAGGAAATCGTAATCCAGCGCCTCGCCACCCAGCACCACCCGCTGCCGTCGCAAGTCAACGGACTTCACTTCGTCCATCAAAACCGTGACGTCGTCGCGGTCGGCGAGGATGGAACGAATGGGCTGGGCGATTTCGGCGGCCGCGAGGCCGGAGGTGGCCACCTGATAAAGCAACGGCTGGAACAGGTGATGATTTGTCCGGTCCACGACCGTGACCCGCGCCGACGGATGTTGAAACTCCTTGGCAAACGTGAGCCCGCCAAAACCCGCGCCCAGCACCACCACGTGAGACTGTTTTACCACACTCATGGCGGAAGCTTGGCGGCAAACCTTGGAGTGCGCAACGCGCCATATCCGCCGGCCTCATTGTTGTGGACTGCAGCGACGCCCCGGGCGACAGAAGTGCCGGATTCATTGCATACAGCTTTCCGTCAGACGGCACTGAATCAAGTTTGCAGGTGAACCATCGACCCCGCTATCATCGCCGTATGAAGCCCCGCCCCTCATTGGTTGCCTTCTTCTCCGCGCTGCTCCTGCTGGCATCGACCGGCCCGGGCCGGGCCGCCGCCGGCCGGTTGGTCACCGGGGCGGATGCGAGCGCGGGCGGGCCGCACGTCAAAGCCTTCACCACCCGCACCCAAACTGCCGCCGGCTCGTACTTCGCCTACCCGCCCGGCTTTGCCGGCGGTGTGCGCGTGGCGGCCGGTGATGTGAATGGCGACGGCGCGCCAGACATCGTGACGGGCAGCGGACCGGGCGCGGGTCACGTCAAGGTCTTCGCGGGCGGCGCGTGGTCCGAGGTGCGGTCGTTTCTGCCCTACGGCAGCGGATTCTCCGGCGGCGTCTTCGTGGCCACCGGCGACCTTGATGGCGACGGCCATGCCGACATCGTGACCGGCGTCGATGAAGGCGCGGCAGCACACGTGAAAGTGTTCAGCGGCGCGACCGGCACGGAGATTCGTTCGTTCTTTGCCTACCCGGTCGAGTTCACCGGCGGTGTGCGGGTGGCGACCGGGGACATCAATGGGGACGGTTTGGCGGACATCATCACCGGAGCCGGTCCCGGGGCGGGCCCGCAGGTGAAGGTTTTCGATGGCAAGACCGGGGCGGAACTGAATTCATTTTTTGCGTACCCGGTCGGGTTCATTGGCGGGGTTTACGTCGCGGCGGGGGACGTGAACGGTGACGGGGTGGCGGACATCATCACCGGTGCCGGTCCAGGCGGCGGGCCACATGTGAAAGTCTTCAACGGCGCTTCGCAGGCCGAGTTGCACGCATTCTTTGCCTACGATGTCGGGTTCCAAGGGGGCGTGCGGGTCGCTGCCGGCGACGTGGATGGTGACGGTCTCGCCGAGATCATCACCGGGGCCGGTCCCGGCGGCCTGCCACAGGTGCGCGTGTTGGATGGTGTCACGCTGGCTCAACGCGCGTCCTTCCTCGCCTACCCGGAGACATTCCTGGATGGCGTGTTCGTGGGCGTGGCCGCGCAGTTTCATCCCCGCCTGGAGACGGCTTTTGACCGGGTAAAGGAAGCCACGCTCCTGCAGTGGCCGGCGGGGGTGTCTCTGTGAAGTGGAGGGCAATCCCAAGCTTGGCGAACGCGAAGGCTGGGAACCCTTGCGCCTGGATCCGGTCCAGAACGGTGACCGCTTCGAAGTGCCACTTCCCACCGACCTGGGCACGATCTTCTTCCGGTTGAATTGCGACGACGAAGCCCTGCCGCAGGCACCTGCCGGGCGCGGGTTGGTCAACCGTAAGTCAACTTTTTAGAAAACCGGTTATCACGCGTTCCGGGGAGTCAAATTCCATTTGCCTTAACGGCCAGGGGTAGCGCCATTCAGTGGGCAGCAACCCTTAAAAGAGGCTCCCGGGGGCCGGAAGCCGGGCAAAAGCACCGCGACGGATGTGGCAGAAGGCCGTTTGGAGTGGATCGCCTCGCGTCCCGGAGAACGGCTCTTGCCGCTCCAGTTGGGCCGCCACGGGTTGACTCAAAGTTTGAGTAACGGCGATGGGGAAACCATGAAGTCAAAGGGAGGGCAGATGGGGCGAGAGGAGAACCAATAAAAGATGGCGGGAGTGGCGGGGCTCGAACCCGTAACCTCTGCCGTGACAGGGCAGCGCTCTAACCAATTGAGCTACACCCCCACGCCGGGGAGGCCAGAAACTAGGGAATGACCCCGGCCAAGTCAACGGGTAATCTGACCGCATTTCAGGAGCGTGTTGACGAGCACAGTGACCGCCATTTTCGGTCTCTATGGAGAGCTCCTTGCGTTGTTTCCTCGCGGTGCAAGCTATTTGGGGTCAGCGTCCCCGGACCGACCTGCCGGCCAAAAGTCTGAAACATTATTGTCCCCTGCGGTGTCATATCCTCGTTCCGGCAAACCCCGGTGCGGTTTGAACCGGCTTGAACTTGAAGGCTCCATTGAAAACTCCCTATTTCACCCGGCACTTCACGCGTTGGCTGGCGCTGCCGGGACTGTGCTTGATCCTCTCGCTCGCCGGCTGCAAACGCGGCCCTGCGGACACGAGCAAGGACACCCCCAAAGAACAGGCAATCCCGGTCGAGGTCGCCGCCCTCGGGCGCGGGCCGATCGAAGCCACGCTCAAATCGTCTTGGTACCTCGAAGCCGAGCAGGAGGTGAAGATCCTGGCCCGCACGTCCAATCGTTTGAAGGAACTGCTCGTCGAGGAAGGCAGCGAAGTCCGGCAGAACCAGGTGCTCGCCCGATTGGAGGATCACGAACAGCGGACCTCCCTCGCCAAGGCGGAAAATCAGCTTGAGAAAATGCAGGCCGAGTTCACCCGGCTGGAGAATCTGTTCCAGCAAAAGCTGGTCAGCGAGCAGGCCTACACGGACATGAAGTTCGAGCTGCGCCAGCTTGCGTTGAGCGTCGAGGAAGCCCGGCGGCAGGTCGATTACACGGAGATTCGCGCGCCCATCAGCGGCACGATCACCAAGCGCATGGTCAAGCTCGGGGATCTGGTCGCCAACAACCAGCATCTCTTTGACATCGTGGACTTCGATTCCATCGTGGCCTATCTCTCCGTGCCGGCCCGGCACCTGCCCCAATTGCGAGTGGATCAACCCGCGCGCATCCGGAGCACCGTGTTCGCGGGCCAGGTGTTTGACGGCTACATCCGGCGTATTTCCCCGGTTGTGGAACCCCGTACGGGCAACGTCAAAGTCACCATCAGCCTCCGCGACAACCAAGTGCTGCTGCCGGGAATGTATGTGGAGGTGGAGATCATTCTCACCACCAAGCAGGACGCGTTGCTGATCTCCAAACGCTCGGTGGTGCTCGATGGCGAGCAGCTATTCGTTTACCGCCTGAAGGACGGCCGCCGGGTCGAGCGCCTGGCCTTGCAACCCGCCTTGATGGACCCGTTGAACATCGAGCCGGCCGCAGGCTTCGCCGAAGGTGATCAACTCGTCGTCGCCGGCCAAACCGGATTGAAGGACGGCGCGCTCGTCCGCCTGCCGGGTGATCCCGACCCGGAGAAGGACAAGGCGGACGGGCAAAGGGACGGCGGTCCCAAGGCGCAGCAGGCGGAAACCAAGCCCGCCAAGTCATCGGCAAGCTGATGGCCTCCCCGTTCAAGAGAATTCACTTCACCACCGACCGGCCCGTGGCCGTGCTGATGGTGTTTCTGGCCGCGGTGGTTTTCGGCTATTTCTCTTTCAACCGCCTGCCGGTGACGTTGATGCCGGAACTCACTTACCCGACCATCACGGTGCGGACGGAATATCCCGGGGCCGCGCCCGAGGAAGTGGAGAACGACATCAGCCGCCCGATCGAGGAAGCACTCGGGGTGATCGGCGGCTTGAACCGCATCAGCAGCATCAGCCGCGCGGGCATCAGCGACGTCGTGCTCGAGTTTGTCTGGGGCACCGACATGTCGGACGCCACGCAGGAGACCCTGGAGAAACTCGACCTGGTGTTTCTGCCGCGCGAAGCCGAGAAACCCTTGATTCTGCATTTTGATCCGGCACTGGACCCGATCATGGAACTCAGCTTCGCCGGCGAAGGCGAGCGTTACGCGGGTGAACCCGGTTTGCGGCGGCTGCGGCGCATCGCGGATTTGCAGATCAAGCGCGCCCTGGAACCGATCAAGGGCGTGGCGGCGGTGCGCGTGCGGGGCGGCCTTGAAGAGGAAATCCACGTGCTGCTCGAAGCGGACAAGCTCCTCCGCAGCGGGCTCTCCATCCAGACCGTCATCGACCGGTTGCGGCAGGAAAACCTCAACGTGGCCGG
>CAYXDZ010000034.1:0-7829 GCA_964463815.1 uncultured Verrucomicrobiota bacterium
TGATCGTGCCAACGGAAGCTTGGGGAACATCGAAAGCGTCGTTAGGAGGTTGCAATCATATCTGTTCAAATGAAACGCGAGTGGTGGCAACGTGTGGCATGTAATATTCTGGGAACGTTTGTGAGCCTCGTCGGCTTTGTGACGCCTCTTCAATCGGCATCGCAACAAAGGTTGACTACTCTTGAGTATCGAATCAACGGCACCGGGCTCCAGGTCACACCCGCCGCCGTGGCGGTGCCGAAGGGAATCGCGGGTTCGGTCTTGGTCACTTTGACTGGAGGTGACGCGACGCAGGCGTTGGCCGACGGGGCGTATGTCGAAGCGTTCCTGCGCGGGCCGGGCTTTCCGGAACCAAGGCGGCTGGTCAGTCCGGTGAACCAGCCCATGCTGTTCCCGCCGCTGAACCTGGTCGGCGATTATCAACTTGATTCCATCCGGCTGGTCGATGCGGTCACGGGTGCGACGCGGATGGAAGGTTCGCCCAACATCGTGCCGGTGCGGGTCTTTGACGAAGTGCTCATCTCCCGCGTGACTTCACGGCCGTTGACGTATGAGGAGATTGTCGAAAAGGGCATCTTCATCGACGAATCAAACTTCCGAGTGGTCGAGTTCGAGGCGGCGTTCGTGCTTGATGGGAAAACCATCCCCATCACGTTCCCGGTGGTGGCACCGCGTTTCACCGAGTCCACGGAACTCATTCCCGCCGCCGAGTTGGAGGAGAAACTCGCGGAAGCCGCCGTCTTCAATCAACAGATCGCCGCGACGACGCAGCTCCCCCCCGAGTTCGAGGTCGCCCAGCTCAACATCGAAATCCAGGGCATCAATTTCCAGGCGGTCGATCCGGAGGAACCGGAGTCGCTCAGCCTGCGCATTCCGCCCATTCCGGCGTTGATGGTCATCCCCGGAAACATCGGGTTTCTGAACCAGTTTTTCAGCGTCATGATCTTCACCGAGAACGGCGCGCCGCGCGATTCGAACCTGAGCGTCTATGACATTGCCGCCACCCTGAAACTGCCTTCGGGTCCGGACCAGGTCCCGGCCGAGGATTACGCCACTCCGGGAGATGACCCGCTCCGCTTTGCGCGCATCGGTCCGGACAAGATCATTCAACCCGTGCAGCAAATCGTGCAGCCGGGACCGGACGGTGAGCTCGGCACGCCCGATGACAATCCACGTCTGCGCCCTGGCCAGGCGGGACAGGCGGAGTTTCTCGTCGAAGGTTTGCAGGAAGGACTGCACGTCATGGACCTCGATCTCGAAGCCACCATGGACGGCCTCGCCGCCGGTCCCGTGCAGGTGAAGGGCAAGGCCGCCGGCTCGGTGCTGGTGCGCAATCCGCGCTTCTCAATGGCCTTTTCGCATCCTCGCACCGTGCGCGTCGGCGAACCCTATGAAGCGAGCGTGACCCTGCTGAACACTGGTATCACTCCGGCGAATCTCGTGCAGATCGCGTTGAACAAGAATTCCATTAGTGGCGCGCGGCTGGAGGATGAGACCCAGCAACTCGTCGAGCTGGGCACCTTGCTGCCAGGTCAGTCCGCCACGGCAACCTTCCGGCTCCGATCATTGCGCACGGGTTCGGTCAGCTTCTCGAATCTCACCACGAGCGATGACAGTGTGGTGGGCCGGTTCCGGTTGAGCACGGGCGTCGACGAACGTGGCGTGGCGCTCTCGCCGGACACGCTGTTGATGCCCGATCAGGTGAACTCGCTGCCGCCCGCGCTGCTCCTCGCGGCGAACCGCGTGCTCGGCCAGGCGCTTAGTGTCGCGACGGCCGGCCAGGTGCCGCCGGGGACGTTGCGGGTCGGCAAGTCGATCATCACGCGCCGCGTGCTGGACCTGGCGGAAGCCGGTCAGCGTTTGCAATACGGCGATCCGGCGGAGCGGGTCTTCGCGGACTTGTTGCGCGACTGGCAGGGCGGCCGCGAAGGCAGCGCGGGCTTCGACCAGATCATGCGCGAGACGGAAGCCGGCCAGGAATGGCGCGAGGCGCTCTTTGCGGTGATGGAGGCCGCGGACACCCTCGACGCCACGGAACGTCTGGTGGACCGGGCCGCAGACTACGCCGGCCTGGGTCAGGAATTCGTCCTCGCCAGTGCGGACAGCGGGCAGTTGTGGCTGAACTTCGGTGATGGCAAGGACGGGGCGAACGCGGAGCGGAGCACGCAGCCGTATGCGCTCGTTTACCAGGGGGTGAGCGGGAGCTGGGGCAACGCCCTCACCCACACCAACGCCACGGTGTTCTGGACGTTTACCAACGGCCCCCCTGCCGCCGACGTCGCCGTCTTGCTCGTCAGCACCAACGGCACCGCGCGGCAACTGCGGTGGACGATTCCCAACCCGGCTGCGGACGCCACGTATGCTTTTGCGCTGAATGATCCCACGGAAGCGTTGCGGGTTGATCTGCTTTCCGACGGGAGCATTGATTCAACGCTCGCAGCAGTCGGGACACTCATCAACGAACTGCCGCCCCAAGTCATCGCCGTGGAGCAGGACTTGTTTGTGCTCGCCGGCCGACCGTCCAATCCGTGCATTGGTCCCGAGTTTGCCAACTACGGAACCATCGTGGCGGTGGTGTTCAGCAAACCCATGACGCAGTCCAGCGCGGGTGACCCGCTGGCGTACACCGTCGAAGGCGACAACGGCGCGAACTCGGTGAGCGTGCAACCGGGCGGCCGCGTCGCGTATCTGAACCTGCGCAAGGGCATCAGCGGCATCATCCCGCGCGGGTTGACGCTGACCGGCGTGGCCGACGGGCGTGGCAATGTAGTGCCGACCGCGACCCTGCCGATCCGCTCGATCGAGCCGGGTAGCGCGAATGTGCCATTCACGGGCGGCGTGGCCATCAAAGGCCGGGCTTTGAAGGGCGACGGTTCACCGGCTCCGGGCATTCCGGTGACCTTGACGATGTATGATCAGGTTTATGTGGCCAGCTCGGCCGGTTGCGGCGCGTGGGTGCGGCGGGTGAGCCAGGTGCTGACGGACGAAGGCGGCAACTTCGACTTCGATTTCGTGATGTCGGGCATCCCGTATTCCATCTCCGCCACCGACACCAGCGGGCTGTCGGAGGAAGCCCTCACGTTGATCGCGGGCAACACCACGGAGGGTGAGGTCGATCGCGAACGTATCATGCAACTTGCCACCAGCGCCGCCACCCGCGACTCCCTGCTGGGGCTGTTTGCCTCCGGCTCGATCCCCGAGGCCATCGCGAAAGTGGAGGGGCTCGACCGTGCGCTGGTGCGCGACACTGTGCAGATCGGCTCGGGCCGCGAAGGTCAGACGGTGCCGATGGCCCTGCGTTTCCGCGGCCGGGCGACGGTGGTCGGTCAGGTGGTGGCTGCGGACGGTACGACCCCCATTCCGCGCGCTGCGGTCAATTTGTTCCCGGACTCCGGTTCCCGTGAGCTGGGCCGGGGTATCTTCGCCGACGACGATGGGCGCTTCGTGTTTTATGGCGTGCCGCTCGGCGTTTATACCGTCGAGGTCAAGACTTCCGACCGGCGCACCCGCACGGTGGCGGGAATCCTCAACACACCCGGTGAGGTTGCCTCGCTCTTGATCGAATTGCCTTCGACCATCACGCCGCTGGGCAGTTTGCGCGGCACGGTGTATGAGGCCGACAACCTGACGCCGCACGGCGGCGCGCGTATCTTCATCGGCCGGCTGGGCAGCCAACAGGTTACCGATGTCGTGCGGATTGTCGATGCCGACGCCGATGGCAACTGGCGCGCGGACGATCTGCCGGCGCGGGTGTTCGATGTGGTGGCGATTTCGTTCGATGGCCGGCGCAAGGGCGCGCGCGTGAATTATCCGGTCCAGGCGAATACGCTGTCCGTGGTGAATCTCTCGTTGGAGGCCACGACCCAGTTGTTCGGTCGTGTGCAGTTCGAGGACGGTCGCCCCGCGGCCAACGCGCTCGTCGCTGGCGGCCTGGCGCTGGTGCGCACGGACGCCCAGGGCAATTTCGCGCTGGAAGGCGTGCCCGTCGGCAACCGCCGGATCAGCGCCGGGGTCGAGCGCGACCCCGCTGCCGGCATCGACTTTCCGCGCCTGGGTTCCGCCGATGTGAACGTCGTCGCCGGGGCGAACAACTACGTCGTTGTCAAGCTACGCGCCGCCGGCCGCCTCTTCGGCCGCGTTACGGACTTGAACGGCGCGGGCATCGGCGGCATTCGCGTGGCCATCCCGGTCGATGGGGGATTCTACTGGACCGATGCCGACAGCCAGGGCAACTACGTCTTCGAGAACCTCGGCCTCGGCAATTACACCCTGAGCGCGCCTGCCAACGCGACCTCACCGCAACTGGACGTCAATAAGTTGAACGAACAAATCCGCTCGGGTGATGAGGATGCGATTCTCGCGGCCTTCGAGGAGGCGATCCGCGTGTTTATCGGCGCGGACGATCCGCTGATCACCGGCGAGCAGCGCAACTTCCGCCCGATCACCTGGGGTTTTACCGAGGCCCGGATTCAGTTCGATGGGCAATCCGTGCAGGCCAACATCCGCATGCTGCGCGAGGGCACCGTGGCGGGCCGCGTGGTGAACCATCAGGGCGTCCCCATCGGCGCCCGGGTCCGGCTCAACGGGCTCGGTCCCGACGTGACCGGCGCGCCGAAGATCACCATCCGGGGCGAGCGCGATTCCGATCCCGCGACCGGGGTGTTCATTTTCCCCGGCCAGTTGCTCACCGGCCCGTGGAGTGTGCAGGCGGCCTCGCCGTTTTATCCGGTGGTCATTCAGCAGAACGGTTTCACCACCGAGATCGATCCGAACGTCGCCAACGTCGTGCTCCAGTTCCCGCCGATCCGGGACACCAACGGCCGGTTGGTGGGCAACGTGTATAACCCCGATGGTTCGCCGGTGCTGGGTGGTGTGCGCGTGAAGATCAACTTCTCCGACGATTACGAAATCCAGACGGACGAGGACGGTTTTTTCGACACGCAGATTCTCGTGCCGGCGCGTGGTTACCGGGTCGAAGCCATTGATGATAGCACGGGCCTGCGCGGCGAGGCTTATGTCAATGTCGCCGCCGGCATCACGAACCAGGTCAACGTCAACCTGCTCACCCGCAACTCCGCCGTCGAAGTCATGGTGGTGCGCGGCAACGGCCTCCCGGCTGCGGGCGCGCAGGTCGATCTCGAGCACGGCACGTATCCGCGCGACGCGCGCATCACGGTTTTTGCCGACGCCAACGGTTACGCTTCGTTCGACGGCCTCTGGGAAGGTCGCTACGCGGTGAGCGCACGCTATACCGAGGGAGCGACTCGGGTCTCTGCTCGTGGGGGCGTCACCGTCGCGGCCAATCAATCGGGCGCGGTGACCCTGCGGCTCGGCGGCACGGACACCCTCAACGGCCGGTTTGTGAAGCTCGACCAGGTGACACCCGTCGAGGGTGCGCAGGTCTCGGTTGGTAGCTTGGGCTTCGCCAGCACGGACTTCGAAGGCCGGTTCACGTTCGAGGGCGTGCCGCTAGGCAATTACACGCTGACCACCTCCGACCCGGTCACGGGTGCCTTTGCGCGCGGCTCCGCGGCGCTCACCTTCGCCGATCAAATCGTGGACGTGCTGTTGATCGAGGGCGCGCGCGGCGAGATCAACGGCTTTGTGATCGACAGCTATGGGCAGAGCTACGCCGCCGGAGCCACGGTGCGGGTCAACTATTCCGACGGCCTGACGCCCGCGCGCACGGTGACCACCGGGCCGGATGGAAGGTTCAGCATTCCCGGTTCGCCCGTGGGCAACTTCTCGCTGCGAGCGAACGATTTGCCCCTGGCGCAGGGCGGTCGGGCCACATCGGGAACGGCCAATGGCAATCTAAGCGCGGCCACGCTGGTGGCGACCGTGAACATCCAGTTGCAACCGCTTGGCTCGCTCCCGGTGAATGTCGTCCGGCAGGATGGGGTGACGCCCGCGCTGAACACGACCGTCTTCCTCTCAGGCAAGCAGCAGGACACCGACGACTCGGGCGCGGTGCGTTTCGACAATCTGGCGCTCGGTAACTACACCATCACCGCGGTTTCACGCACTGGCGGGGAACTGCGCAACGGCGCGCGGATCAGCACGCCGCTCACCCAGCCGGGGACGAATCCGCCCGTGACCATCACCCTGCCCGGCGTGGGCGAGGTAAACGGCATCGTCGTGGCCAGTGATGGAGTATCGCCGGTTGCGGGCGCAGAGGTCGTCATCACGTTTCAAGCGCCCGTCTTCTCCGGCCAGCGGGTGACGGCGGTGACTGGCGGGGATGGTCGGTTCGCGTTCAGTGACGTGCCGGTGGGGGATTATCGTCTGTCCGCCGCCAGCGTTTCGCTGGCGGCATCGTTGTCAGCCAGCATCGCCGTCGGAGGCGAGGTTGATGAAGCAACCTTGCGCTTGGGCGACAGCGGCTCGGTGATCGGGCGGCTCGTGCGTGCGGATGGCGTCACGCCGGTGGGCGGGATCGATGTGCTGGCCACCTACGCCTCGCAAAGCGCCAATCCGGGCCGGGCCTTCATCCGCTCGGAAGCCGACGGCACCTTCGCGTTCGGGAACATCCCCGTGGGCAATTTTGAGCTGGAGGCGGTGGCGGTGGCGTTTGGCGGCCTGATAAAACGGACCGGCGCGGTGACCAGCAATGGCCAGGTGCTGGATGTCGGCGATCTCCGCTTCGATGAGGATTTCCCGGCCGTGCTCGCGGTCGTGCCGGCCGACACCACGGACGAGGTGCCCACCAGCGTGGAGGTGGAACTTGAATTCAGCGAAGCGCTGGCGGTGAACTCGCTCAACACCAACGGCGTCTTCCTCCGCTCCGTGGCCACCAGTCAAAAGGTCGGGTTCACGCTTTTGCTGGAGGAAACGAACGGCGTGCCGCGGTTGGTCCGCCTCGCTCCCCTCGTGCCGCTGGTCAGCGAACAGATTTACGAAGTGGTCGTGATTGCGGGAGAATCGTTCAACGCGGGCGGTGGCGTCATCGGTTCGGGACCGCGCGATCTGGTGGGCCGGTCGTTGACGACGCCGTTCGTTTCACGCTTCCGCACCGCTGACAACGATCCGCCGGTGTTGCTCTCGCTCTTTCCGACGAATGGCATGATCCAGATCGATCCGCGGGCCGTGCCGCGCCTGAGCTTCAACGAGTCGCTGCTGCCCGCCGGTTTCAGCTTCAAGCTGACCGGTCCCGATGGTGACGTGGCGGGCACCGCGTCGGTCGGCGTCGATGGCCGCGTGTTGAGCTTCGTGCCCGCCGATCTGCTGAAGGCGAATGCGAATTACACGCTCACCGTGAGCAATGTCTTCGACCTCGCGGGCAACCGTGCTGCGGGCGAACCGTTCACCGCGACCTTTGCGACGCTCGACACCATCGGGCCAAACATCGCCACCTTGCGCATCGGCGACGACCGCGCACCGGTGGCGGGGGCGACGGTGCCCATTGAGGCGTTGCTGCAAACGCCCGAGCCCGGTGTTAGTGTGCGGTTCACGCAGGATTTCAATCCGCTCGGAGCGGCCACCAACTTGCCGTTCCGCGTGAATGCCACGCTGCCGCCGACCGGCTCGACGACGATTCGCGCCATCGCCACCGACCAATTTGGCAACGATGGCGCCTTCGCGGAACTGGTGATCGCCGTCCAGATCAACCAGCCTCCGACGGTGCAGTTCGCGCGCGTGACGCCACTGTCCGGCCCTGTTCCGAGCGGCTCGTTCGTCGTGGTCGATGTCACCGCCACGGATGATTCGGGGGTGGCCGAACTGCGGGCCATCGTGGCCGGGATCGGCAGCAGCGGGTTGATCACGACCAATGGCGGTCAGTTGCGCGTGCAGGGCCAGGTGAGCGCGGCCGCCGGGCCGGGTTCGCAGGT
>CAYXDZ010000034.1:7839-16546 GCA_964463815.1 uncultured Verrucomicrobiota bacterium
AACTGGGCCTGTCGAGCGGACAACGGACGTTCACACTGGCGATCAGCGATGGCACCCCGCCGATGCTGGCCATCGCCAGCCCCGCGCCAAACACACCGGTCAGTCCGGGACAGGGCGTGCCGGTGACGGTTCAGTTGAACGACAACTTCGGAGTGAGCGAAGTGCGCCTCAACCTCACCGGCGCGTTCACGGGCGAGGTGATCAACGAACTCAGCCCGGTCATCACCAACGGCCTGACCGTGGTGAACTTCACCGTCCCGGCGGACGCCCCCACGGCCGGCGGAACCGTCAGCCTCGCGCTCACGGCACGGGACGCGGCCGGCAACGTCTCGGCCGCCGCCACGCTGGCCTTGCGGCTGCCTGATACGACGGCCCCGACGCTGGTGTCCGTGTCACCGCCGGACGGCGCGACCGGCGTCGATCCGCAGGCGGTGATAAGGGTGAACTTCAGTGAAGCACTCGATCCGGCGACGGTGATTGCGGACAACTTCACGCTCGTTCCGTTGGCCGGCGGCGATACGATTCCCCTGAGCCTTGCCCTGGAAGATGCCAATCGCCGGGTGGTGTTGACGGTGACCGAACAACTCGCGCTCGATGCGGAATATCTGTTGACGGTGTCCGCCGCGTTGGCCGATGCCGCGGGCAATCCGCTGGACAGCGAATTCAGCTCGACCTTCCGCACGGGCGACTTCCGGTTGGTCAGCCCGACCCAGGGACAGTCGGTGGTGGAAGGCCAGGCGCTCGTGCTCGAAGCGAGCAGTCCGACGGCGACGTATCCACTGGTGCGCTTCCTGGCCGCCGGGGAAGAGGTGGGCCGGGACGCCAGCGCGCCATACCAGGTCGATTATACCGTGCCGCTGCTCGCGGACCTCGGGGCACCCCAGTTGCTCATCGAAGCGCAGGCGATCCGGGCCACCTACGATCAGTCGCTGCTCACGGCGCGGGCCTGGCCGAACGAGCGTCCGGTGGAGCAGGGCGGCGAACCGGCGCTGGCGTTGGACGGCGACATCAGCACCTTCACCTGGGCCACGGCGGAAGGCAACACCGTGAAGCCTTCCTACCTCGGCGTGTTGCTCGACCAGGCGCGGCCGGTGGTGGGTGTGCGGATTTACAAGGACCGCAATGACGGCGCGAACTTCGAGAACAGCCGCGATCTGGTGATTCAATACACGACCGATGCGACGCCGGACCTGGAGACGGGCACCTGGCAGAACGTGGCAAACCTGACCAACGGCTGGCCCGGTGGTGTCGAGCAAATGTCGGCCAACGTAAACGCCGACGGCACCGTGACCGGCGACTGGCACCACAGCGTGCTCGATGGCTTTGCCACGCTGCGCTTCGATCAGGTCAATGCGACCGGCGTGCGCATCGGGTTCACCAGCACGAGTGCCCAGAACTACTACCACGTCGCCGAGTTCCAGCTTCTCAAACCGTTGAACGATTTGACCGTGTTCGCCTCCGCCAGCACGACGATCAACCTCTTCGGCCGCGACGAGGACACGGATGGCGACGGCTTCACCAACGCCGAGGAACTGGCGCGCGGCTGGGACCCCTTCACGCCGAACCTGCCGCCGGTGATCACGGTGACGAACTACTTCGAGTTGGTGGAGGGTCACCCGAACGATGCGTTGATCCCGTTCTCCGTCACCGACTCCGAGGTGCCCACACGGATCTGGATTCGTGAATCGGTAAGCGACGATCTCTTGCTGGCCTACGACCGGCTCACCGTTGCTGGCACCTTCCAGCCGGACTGGAATCCGACGGGTGCGGCGGCACCCTGGGAATCGCACATCTACCTGCGCTCGTCCGCAGTGGGGCAGACGCAGATTTATCTCCGCGCCCAGGATCCCTTCGGATTGGTCGCGACCAACATCATCACCGTTGTGACCCTCGCGGATCTGGATCTGGACGGCGTTCCCGACCGTGACGATCAGGACCTCGACGGCGACGGCCTCACGAACGATCAGGAGCTTGCCCTGGGCACCGAGCCGGGCAAACCGGACACCGACGGCGATGGCCGGAGTGATCAGGCCGAGATCAACGGCATCGGCGGGCCATCAACGAACCCGCTCCTGGCCGACACCGACGGCGACGGCCTGCCGGACGGCTTCGAGCTCGCGCTTGGACTTGATCCCACCAACGCGGGCGACGGCTCGCCGGTCGTGGTGATCGACAACCGCACGGTGAGTTTCAGCGGGTTTGCGCAGTTCCACACGCTGATCCTGACCAACGGCGCAGTACTGACGCACGACGCGGCGGGCACCGGCATCGGGGTGAACGAACCTCTCGGATTGGAGCTGGTGCTGACAAACCTGATCGTCGAGGCCGGAAGCCGGATCGATGTGAGCGCGAAGGGCTATTTGGGCGGACTCGCCGGTGCCAACGCCGGTCAGAACAACGGACGCACGCTCGGCAATCGGGTGGGTGGCGGCAGTTGGCGGCGCAATGGCGGCAGTTACGGTGGTACCGGCGGCTTCGGCTCGGCGGAAGCATACGCCAATACCGCCTACGGCGATTTCCGCGATCCGAACGAACCGGGCAGCGGCGGCGGCTCGGACAACGGCCGTGGCGGCAACGGTGGCGGACTGGTCCGCATTGCGGCACAGAGCATCCAGCTCGACGGTGAGGTGCTGGCCAACGGCGGCAACGGCGTCACCTGGTCCGGCGGGGGGAGCGGTGGCGGCATCAAGATCGTGGCCGCGAGCCTGGGCGGTGGCGGCCGGATTGAAGCCAATGGCGGGCAGGGCAGTTCCAACGGCGGCGGCGGCGGTGGCGGTCGCATTGCGCTGGTTTACCAGAGCGTCTCCCAAACGTTGCTCGGCAATCTCCGGACTTACGGAGGGAATGGGGGCAACGCGGGCTCCGCCGGCACCATTTATCTCCGGCCCGCCGGCCAGCCGGATCGTTTGATCATTGACGGGGGCCGCGCCGACAACCTCTCCCTGGCGACGCCGTTGCTGACCCTCACCGGTGGCCACGTCACCGCCGTCTCTGAGTATTCGTTTGTGGACCGGACGACGCGGCACGATCGCGGTGTCCTGAATGGGCAGGTGCTGACCTTCGGTGACAACTCGAGCCAGCGCTTCCGGGTTGTCGGCAACCTGGGGGCGGTGATTTTCACCGACCCGGCGGACGGTCGGTTGACCGACGTTGCGAGCGTGGGCGCGGCTTATCGCGCGGCAACCGCCATTGGCAAACTCACAGTGAGCGGCGGGGCCACTGCGGCTCTCGCCGATGCCGGGCTGAACCGGCCGGACCGTCGCGCGCACTTCGCGGCCGGCGGCCTCGAACTGCTCGAACACGCGTGGCTGACGCATCCGATGGCGACTACCACCTCGCAATTCGGTCTTGAACTGAACGTCACGAACCTGCTGACCGTTTCCACCAACAGCCGGATCGATGTGAGTGGCCGGGGTTACCTGGGCGGGTACAGTGGTGGGAACGGCGATCCGCGCGGGCGCACCCTGGGCAATACTCTCGAAGGCGGCAGCACACGCCGCAATGGCGGCAGCTACGGTGGCCTCGGTGCGTTCGGCAGCGCCGAACAGTTCGTGAATGTCGTTTATGGTGTGTATCGTGATCCGAACGAACCGGGCAGCGGTGGCGGTTCGGATGCCGGTGCCGGCGGCAATGGCGGCGGCTTGGTGCGAATCACGGCCGGCAGTGTTCAGCTCGATGGTCATCTCCTCGCCAACGGTGGGAACGGCGTCACCTGGGGGGCGGGGGGTAGCGGTGGCGGCATCAAGCTTACGGCCGCCACTTTGGGCGGGGCAGGTGTGATCGAGGCCCAGGGTGGTGTGGGCACCTACCCCGCCGGCGGCGGGGGCGGCGGACGCATCGCGGTGACTTACTCGCAGGCCGACAACTTCAACCTCGCCGGAATCGTGGCGGATGGCGGCACCGGACAGAGCGGGGTCGCCGCCGGGAAAGGTGCCCCGGGCACGGTGTTCGTCGGCCGCACCGGCGAACCGGTGCAACTGGTGATCCGCGGCAGCGGAGTGGAGACGCCGTTACCCACCTTCCTGGGCGACGAGCATGTCGTGCTCGACAACGCGCTGGTCTCGGCCACGAACATCACCGTCGCCAGCCTGGCGCTGACCAATGCCTCGGTGCTGCGGCATCCGGGCGCGACGCTGACGGCGGAATCGCGGCTGGGAATTGCCGCCGACACGCTGGTCATCGCCGCCGACAGCCGGATTGACGTGAGTGGTCGCGGTTATCTAGGCGGATTGAGCGGGGGCAACGGCGACCATCGTGGACGGACGCTGGGCAACACGCCGGAAGGCGGCAGCCTGCGACGCAATGGCGGCAGCTACGGCGGCCTCGGCGCGGTCGGCAGCGCCGAGCAGTTCGCCAACGCGGTGTATGGCGACTTCCGCAATCCCAACGAACCCGGCAGTGGTGGCGGCTCGGATGCCGGTGCCGGCGGTAATGGCGGCGGCCTCCTCCGTCTGGAGGTCCAAAGCCTGTCCCTCGAGGGCGAAATCTTGGCCAACGGCGGCAATGGGGGCACCTGGGGCGCGGGCGGCAGCGGCGGCGGCATCAAGCTGAATGTCGGCAACCTGACCGGCGGCGGTGCCATTCGTGCCCGGGGTGGCGTGGGCACCTTCCCGGCCGGCGGCGGCGGCGGCGGGCGCATCGCGGTGTTCTACACGCAGGCCGGAGGCTTTGACTTTGCCCGGATCGAGGCAGACGGCGGCACCGGACAGAGCGGGGCCGCCGCCGGGAAGGGTGCCTCGGGCACGATCTTCCTCCAGGGCGGCACTCAAACCCCGCGCCTGATCGTGCGCGGCAATGGCCGGGAGACCCCGCTGCCGGCCACGGTGGCCGGCGAGCACCTGCTCCTGGACAACACCACGGTCTGGGCCACGAACCTCAACGTGACCACGCTCACTCTCACGAACGGGACGGTGCTGACCCATCCGGTGGCCGGGTTGACGAACGAGCACCGGCTCGTCATCGCGGCGAATACCGTGACCATCTCGACCAACAGCCGGATCGACGTGAGCGCGCGCGGTTATCTGGGCGGACGCAGCGGACCCAATACGGGCCATGTCGGACGCACTCTGGGGAATACGCCGGATGGCGGCAGCCTGCGCCGCAACGGCGGCAGTTACGCCGGTCTGGGTGGTTTCGGCAGCAGCGAGCAGTTTGCCAACAATGTTTATGGTGCTTTCCGCGACCCAAGTGAGCTGGGCAGCGGTGGCGGTTCGGATGCTGGGGCCGGTGGCAACGGCGGCGGATTGCTTCGGCTCGACGCCCAAACGCTGTTCCATGAAGGAGCGATTCTGGCCAATGGCGGCGACGGCGTCACTTGGGGGGCGGGCGGCAGTGGTGGCGGCATCAAGCTGACCGTGGGCATCCTGAGTGGCGAGGGCGTGATCCGCGCCAACGGCGGCGTCGGCACCTTCCCGGCCGGCGGCGGCGGCGGCGGACGCGTGGCCGTGATCTACGACCAGGCCGCTGACTTTGATTTTGCCGCAGTCGAGTCCATCGGCGGCGTGGGCGGTTTCCAGCAGGGCACGCCGGGCAGCATTTATCTGGAAGGTCCGGTTACGCCCCTAGGCCGCCTGACCATCGACGCGCGCGGGACCAACACGCCCGTCCTGTTTACGCCGGTGCTTTCACTGGCTGGCGGCACCAGCACCGGGCTCGCGCCGCAACAGCTCATTGACAACAATGCTTCGTTCATTCCGGGCGGCCTGATCGGCCTTCACCTGCGGCCCAGCGCGGCGAGCGCGGCCACCTTCCGCATCGTCGCCAACTCCACCAATACAATCACCATCGATCCGCTGGATGGCGACCTGACGGCGGTGGCGGCGGTTGGCAACGCCTATTCCACATCGCTGCACGTCACGCATTTCGCCCTGCGCGGCGGCGCGAAGGTCGATTTGATCGATGCCGACCGCCTGCGGGCGGATCGTCGCGGACGCCTGCGCGCGACCACTGCCGAGATCGCGGATGGAAGCTGGTTGAGCCATCCGGTCGGCGATGTGGCTTCGCAATATGGTCTCGAAGTGATGGTGGATGAGACACTGGCTGTCGATGCCACCAGCCGCATCGACGTGAGCGCGCGCGGCTATCTTGGTGGACGTTCAGGCGGCAATCCAGTCAACGAAGGTCGTACCTTGGGCAACACTTCCGTGGGGGGCAGCACCCGGCGCAACGGCGGCAGTCACGGCGGCAGCGGTGCCTTTGGCAACGCGGGCGGCACCGTCAATGTCCTCTACGGCGACCCGAACGATCCCAACGACCCCGGCAGCGGTGGCGGTTCCGACAATGGCGCGGCCGGCAACGGCGGCGGCATCATCCGCCTCCACGTGCGTGATCTCGTGGTGAACGGCAACATCTTCGCCACTGGCGGCAATGGAGCGGGCTGGGGCGGCGCCGGCAGCGGTGGCTCCATCAAGCTGGTCACGCGCTCCTTCGCCGGCACCGGTCTGGTGCAGGCTCATGGTGGCGTTGGCTCCGGCGGAATCGGTGGCGGCGGCGGTGGCGGGCGCATTGCGATCTTCCACCAGGAAACTCTGACCTTCCCGCCTGAGAATGTAACCGTGACTGGCGGCACCGGTCTCGGCACCGGTGTAAGCGGCACCAGCGTAATCCAACAAGCGGGCTTCATCGCTCCGGCAAGCCTGATTCCGCCCGTTCGCCCGCCCGGGGCGCAACCGATGATCGAGCGGTTGGTGGGCGCCAGCGAAACACGGAGCGGCACGGTGCAATTGGCCGCGCCACGGTCAGGTGAAGCACTGAGCTTGTTCTGGGTGGGCCGCCGGAACACGACCCATGTCTTGGAGATGAGTCATGATCTGCGTCACTGGACTGTCTTGCCCGCGCAGGTGGAGGAAATCGCGCCGGGCCGGTACGAGGCGCGCTTCCCGCGTCCGATACCTGAGCAAGCCTACTTCCGTCTGCGGGAGTTGCAGGTGCGCGCTGGTGAAACCCGACGTCCTTGATTCGGCTCTTTTTCGCCGATGAGCCCCAGGGCGCCGACAAATTCAAGTGGAGGGCCGCTTGAATTTGAGCCGGCTGTCGGCTCTGGGTCAGAAGGCTTCAGGTTCGACTCCTGTGGGAGCGACACTTTTTCTTAGGCCCCGGGTAAGTTCCCTCCGCCTCGCGCTTTGGGCCAAGCGTCCGCGCCAAGTTCGATCACCACTTCGCCGGCCAATCCGGTGCTTCCGTGCGGGCGGTTTTCAAATAGTCATCCAGCCTGGCGGCGATCGACGGCTGTTGGCCGGCCACATCCAATTTCTCCGCCGGATCGTTCCGCAGGTCAAAGACTCGCACGGGCGCGTCGGAGGCTCCGCGCCGCAGGCCCTTCCACCGACCTTGGTACAACGCCGCTTGTTGGAAACCCCCTTCGTGGAATTCCCAATACAGAAACTCATGCTCCGGTTGCTCCGCCGGCCGGTTCCGCAGCGTGGGTGCGAAGCTAATTGAGTCCAGCCCCGGCGGGACGTTCGCGCAGGCCAGTTCCGCCGCCGTGGCAAACCAGTCGCCAAAATACGCGACATGTCCTGACTCGCTGCCCGCCTTCACCGTGCCGGGCCACCAGGCGATGGCGGGCACGCGGATGCCACCGTCGGTGAGGCTGCGTTTGATGCCGCTGAACGGGCCGGAAGGCGCGAAGCGATCGAGGTTGTGGCTGCTCTCGTTGTGGGGCCCGTTGTCACTGGTGAAAATGACGAGGGTGTTCTCCGCGATCCCCAGCAGTTCGAGATGATCCAGCAACCGGCCTACGTAGCTGTCCAGGCGCGTGATCATCGCAGCGTGGCCCTTGTCCTGATCCGGCCAGTCGTGCTGCGCATAGGGCCCGAAGTCGGGCACCTGCGCGCCGTTCTTCAGCGCGCGGTTGCGCTCGTTGTTTGCGTGCGGAATGACCAGGCTCCAGTACAGGAAGAACGGCCGGTCCTGTTGGTTCGAAATGAACTTCAACGCCTCGTCCGCGAAGAGATCGTCGGCGAACAGAATGCCCTCCGCCGCGTAGCCCGCGCCTTCGTTGCCGACCGGGGTGATGACGTTGGGCAGCGGCAGGCGGTCCTCGTTGCGCCAGAGAAAATCCGGGAAGTGATTGTGCGCGTGCCGCTGGTTCAGGTAGCCAAAGAAATGATCGAAGCCTTGTTTGCGCGGCAGGCCGGTCTCTGCCGGTCCCACATCGCCGAGGCCCCACTTGCCAACGAGCGCCGTGACGTAGCCGGCTTCCCGCAGCGCGTGCGCCACCGTCCGATCACCGGCGCGCAACGCCTGGGCTTCGGGGTTGTTCATCCCGGAGTTGCCGCGCACGCGGGTCCGGCCGTGATGCTGGCCGGTCATCAGCACCGAGCGCGAGGGCGCGCAGACGGTCGCCCCGGCGTAGAACTGGGTGAAACGCATCCCCTGCGCGGCCATGCGGTCGAGACGCGGCGTTTTGATCAGTTGCTGGCCGTAACTGCCGAGTTCGCCGTACCCGAGATCGTCGGCCATGATCCAGATCAGGTTTGGCCGGGTCGCAGCCTGGAGGTGGTCGGCACTGCCCAGCAACGTGCTCGCCGCCAGCAAGAGTGAAAAAGCGAAGGTTTTCATGAGCGGAACGAAGTCATCGTAAGTTCGAGTGCCGTTCGTAACAAGGCCCAACGACCAGGACTCAAGGCTGCCGGGCGGGCGGCTGCCACGGGACGAAGCAGGCGAGCAGTAGAAACATTACCAACCCCATATTTGTGACTCCTAT
>CAYXDZ010000035.1:0-16379 GCA_964463815.1 uncultured Verrucomicrobiota bacterium
GATGCGCCCGCGATGATCCTCGATGATGCGCTGGCAGATCGAAAGGCCCAGACCGGTGCCGTTGGGTTTGCCGTGGGTGACAAACGCGGTGAAGAGCTTGTCCACAATTTCCGGCGCGATGCCCGGCCCGGTGTCGGAAATCGTGGTCAAGACACGGTCGCCCGAGAGTGTGAAGGCAAACCGGATGCGACCACCGTCCGGCATGGCTTCCGCCGCGTTGCCGCAGAGGTTGTGGAAGACACGCAGGAGCCGCTCCGGATTCGCCGGCACTTTGACGGCAGGCGGCTCGTTGAGCAGCTCCAGCTCGACCGAGCTCATGCGCAGCTCCTGTTTCAATTCATCCATTACCTGCCGCACCAACTGGGGGAACTCGACGGGCGCGAGCACGAACGTGGAGCTGCTGCCGCGGGTGAATTCGACCACTTCGTTGACGAGGTTGGAGATGCGGTTGATCTGCTTGCGGATGCGCTCGCGCGCCGTCTGCCTGGCTTCCGGTCCGGCCTGCAGACTGGCGGCCATGTCCGACGCGATGCCTATAATGTGAAGGGGGTTCTTCAGGTCGTGAACGATCGAGCGGGTAAAGCGGCCGACGAGCGCGAGGCGTTCGCTTTGAATCAGTTCATCGACATACTGGCGGTTGAACTCCCGCAGCCGCTGGGTAATGCCTTGCATGAGGCTCGACAAAAAGGCGGGTGATTGACCCATCACGGCGAGCAGACTCGCGCGCGGTATGAAGTAGGCCGTGGTTTCTTCACGGGCGATGGCGCTGGCTGAGCGGGGCTGGTTGTCCACCATCGCCATTTCGCCGAAGTAAGCGCCCGGACCCTCGCACGCGAAGACCCGGCTTTCGCCCGCGTCATTCAGCCGCGCCGCGAGCTCGACCCGGCCCGATTTGATGACATACATGCCATCCCCGGCGTCGCCCTCGCGGAAGATGGGTTCGCCCGCCGTGAAGCGCCGTTCCCGCACGGACTGCTGGAGCGCGGCCAGTTGCTCGGGCGGGAGCTGGCTGAAGAGGCTGACTTTTTCCAACGGGGCCATGGGCGCGACGGTAACGCGGGCGGCGGGCGAGCGACAAGACTTACGGCGGAGGCGCTTTATGGCGAGGCTTCCTGGAACACGCGGTAGAAACGCGAACCGGCCGGCCGGGTCGCATTCCACAGCCCTTGCGAACCACCGACGAGAATGCCCGAGGCCGCCGGCCGCCAGCCATCCAGGTCCGGCGACCACTCCACGGTGTAGCGCCGGCCGGCTTGAGCGTCCCAACGGAGGGCTAGAAAATCGCCGGCGACATCGAAGTGGGTGATCCGGAACGGCACGAGGTAGGGATTGTCGAACACCATCAACACCGCCAGGTGATCGGAGGCCGTCCGATCATCGTCCACCAGCAAGCCGGCCGAGAGCGGATCAAGCTGGCTGGTGCGAAACGTCTGACTCGCAAGGATGTTGGAATAGAGCAGTCCGTTGGGCAGAATGTAATCGAGTCGTGACGACAAGCTGGCCCGCGCGGAGAAGGTGCGTTCGCTGCCTGTCAAGGGATGCACCGGGGTGGTGAGTCGCAGGCCAACTGCTTCGTGGGTGAGCTTGGGGACCACGCCGCCGCCGATGTTCGCGTGGACCACGACATCTTCGTTGAAGTCGCCGGTGAGCACGAACGGTCGCTGGCCATGCTGCGGGTAGTACGTGTTCACGACAAAGTTTGAGATGGCCAATGCTTCGGCACCGCGCCGGGTAATCGAGTCGGCATCGAAGCCCGCTTTTAGATGCGTCGTGAAGACATGCAACGGAAGTGGCCAGCCGGGCACGGTGATTTCCGCCTCGAACAAATCCCGGGTGAAACGACCTTCATAGCCGAAGTCATTCAGCAACACACCATCCAGCCAGCGTTGCTCGCGGATGATGGGATGCCGGCTGAGGATGACGCTGCGAATGCTGCCGTCCGTGCCGCTGAAGCGCGCGATATGATAGCCGGGCAAAAACGCGGTCACGAAGTTCGTCATCTCCGCCACTTGCGGATGGGGAATCTCCTGAAAAGTGATTATGTCCGGTTGGACATATTGAACAATACGGCCAATTGCCTTCACCTGAAGTGCGTTGGTGGTCCAGTCGTCTGCACCGTTGCCGGCCACGTTCCAACTGAGCAACGAAAGGGGTGCGCCGGGACTCGAAAGACCGGCCAGCAATAGCCCCAAAAAGCAGCGCAAGATCACGGCTTCAGCAAACGGGATGAGCGTCCATGAATGCAAGCCAGTGGTGAGGTGAACGGTCCTGATTCGCATCGATTGGAAGGTTGGATTGGCGCTTCATGTTGGCATCCAGACAGTTGAGTCTGCCGGTTTGCAAGGGCATGTGGTGCTTTCTAAGATGTTGGAGTTCTAGTTCCCATGACTTGCGGCTTTGGCTCCTGCCACACTTCCAGTCAGAGCTGCCGGTGTTCATTCAAGTGAACGACTCACAATCATCGTTTGTGCGAGTTTGCTGGCGGAAATTTCATGTTTCCGTCGGGGTGTGCTTTTTGGCACTGGTGAGTTTCCCCAACGTGGTTGGCGGTGCGGAAGTAATTTCGGAACCGCTTCCCCTCGCGACGGTCTTGGAAGATGTGGATGGTGATTTTGTTCCCGATCGCATGGGCCAGTTGGTGACGGTGCAGGGAGTCGTCACGACGGATCCGCTGGTGACCGGTCGCAATTCGGCGCTGGCGAATTTGCAGGACAATACCGGCGGTATCTTGCTGTTCACCCGGTCGCCGAGCCGGTTCGAGAATCGTTTCAAGGCGGGCGATGAAGTGAAAGCCACGGGCACGGTGGGGCAGTATCAGGGTGCCGAGCAGATCATCGTTCGCGAGATCGAGCTGGTCCAGGAATCGATTGTCCCCCCGGCGCGCCTGGCCACGGCGGCGGAACTGAACTCCGAAACGTTGTCCGGCCGGCTGGTCCGGGTTCGCGGGCGCATGCGGTTGATCGAAAAGCCGGATGCGGATGGTGCGCGGGCGGAACTGGTGGATGGAACCGGAGCCATCCAGGTCTTCATTCCGAATCGCTTTTACTCCGATCCGGAGTTTCTCGGCGCGCTGCCGGAATTGCACGAGGCGGAAGTGGTCGGCGTGCTCAGCCAGAAAGTCACCGAACCTCCCTTCAACACCGGTTACCGGCTCGTGCCGCGCACGCCGGAGGACTTCACATTCTTCCCGGCACCGCCCTACCGGTTCATCGTGATTTCCACTTCGGCCGCCCTGCTGGCCGTGGCCAGCATCATTCTGTGGGCCAGCCGCCGCCAGGCCATCCGCGTCAACCACGAGATGCTTGCGCTCACTGAATCCTTGCAGCAATCGCAATCCCGCCTGCGGGAACACCAGGCGCGGCTCAGTCTCCTCACCGAACAGGTGCCGGCGATTGTCTGGTCGGTGGACCGCGAACTGCGTTTCACTTCCTCCATTGGTGCCGGCCTCAAATCGCTCAACCAGAAGCAGGACGCGGTCGTGGGCATGACCTTGTTCGAGTATTTCAAGACCGACGACATCCGCGTCCCGGCCATCGCGGCGCACCGCCGGGCGATCAGCGGCAATCCCGCCACTTTTGGGGCGACGTGGTCGGGCCGGACGTACGAATGTCATCTGGTGCCGTTGCGCAACGGCGCGGGTGACATCGTCGGCGCGGTGGGGCTGGCGCTCGACATCACCGAACGCAGCCAGGTCGAGCAGGCGATGGAGGAACAGGCCGAGAACCTCCGGCACTCGCAGAAGATGGAGGCCGTCGGTCGGCTCGCGGGCGGCGTGGCGCATGACTTCAACAATCTGGTCACGGTGATCAAAGGTTACTGCGACTTGATTTCCTTCAAGCTCGGGAAGAATCACGACCTACAGGACTGGTTTGAAGAGATCAAGAATTCCGCCAACCGCGCAGCTTCGCTGACGAGCCAGTTGCTGGCGTTCAGCCGCAAGCAGGTGCTCGAACCGCGCGTGCTGGATCTCAACGAAGTGCTCGCCGACATGAACCGGCTGCTGCGGCGGATCATCGGCGAACACATCGAACTGACCATCGATCTCTCACCGAACCTCGGAAATGTGAAGGTGGACAAGAGCCAGTTCGAGCAGGTGATCATGAATCTGGCGGTTAATGCCTACGACGCCATGCCACGCGGCGGACGGCTCTCCATCAAGACGGAGAATTGCACCCTGACCGGCGCGGAAGGCGGTGCGGTGGGTCAACTGGCTCCCGGCGATTACGCCATGGTTTCCTTCACCGATGAAGGCGAGGGGATGACCCCCGAAGTTTTGTCGCGCGTTTTCGAACCCTTCTTCACCACGAAGGAAGTGGGCAAGGGCACCGGCCTCGGGCTGGCGACCGTTTATGGCATCATCAGCCAGAGCGGCGGCGTGATTGACGTGCAGAGCACGCCCGGCGAGGGGACCACTTTCCGCATTTACCTGCCGGTCGTCGCCGAGGCCGCCTCGGTTCCGGCCGTCACGTTGCCCACCAGCCGCAACACCCGGGGCAACGAGTGTGTGTTGGTGGCGGAGGACGAGGACGCCGTGCGCGAACTCATGCGGCGCACGCTGGAAGACAAGGGCTACCAGGTCATCGAAGCCGCCAACGGCGAGGAGGCACTGCGTTTGAGCCGTGATTACGCGGGCACCATCGACCTCCTGCTGACCGACATCGTCATGCCGCGCATGAGCGGTTTCAAACTGGCGAAGTTCATCCGGGACGACCGGCCGAACATCAAGACCCTCTTCGTTTCCGGCTACGCCTACACCGGCCGGCACGAAGGGGAAACCATTTCGCCGGATACCTTTCTCGCCAAACCATTCAGTCCTGACGTGCTGGCAATGAAGGTCCGGCGCGTCCTCTCCGAACCCGCCGTCAAGGCGACGTAGGTTCCGCCCGCACCCAGCGCCGGGCTTTCATTTCGAAACGCGGCAGCGAGCCGGCCGCCGCCAGCGTCACCGGAATGCGCAACGTCAGCCGCTCGCGCAACAGTTTCTCCAGCCGCGTGCGCACTTCCCCGGCCGGCTCCGCCGCCTCCACGATCACTTCGAGTTCCGTAAGCGAGCGCTCTTCCCGTATCCGGACCTGGTACTCGTTCACGCCTCCGCATTCGTGAACAATCTGCTCCACGGCGGCGGGATAAACGTTCACCCCGCGCACCAGCACCATGTCATCCACGCGGCCGATGATGCCGCCGTCCAGACACAGCTCGACAATGCCCGGAGGATTCTGCTCCGCCGGCAGTGCCCGCACCAGATCGCCGGTACGGTAGCGCAGCAGCGGACACGCGGTGCGGTTCAACGTGGTCAACACCAGTTCGCCGGTCTGACCCGGCGCAACCGGTTCGCCCGTGTCCGGGTGAATGACCTCCGCCAGATAAGCGGACTCCAGGATGCGGATGACACCGGGATTTTCGTGGCACTCATGGCTCACCGGACCCACCTCCGTCATGCCATGGTGATCGAACACCCGCGCGCCATTCCACGCGGTGGCGATGGCGTTGCGGATCGCCGGCACACTGCCGCCGGGCTCACCGGCCACGACGATCAAGCGCACCTTGGATTCTGCGAGCGCGACGCCTTCCTCGCGGGCCACTTCCGCCAGCCGCAGCGCGTAGGTCGGTGTGCAGCACAACACCGTGGCCTGATTGGCCAGCAACGCGCGGAGCCGGGTCGCGCTGCTCATCCCGCCGCCGGGAATGCACAGGCAACCGATCCGCAAGGCCGACTCGAACGCGGTCCAGAAGCCGAGGAACGGCCCGAACGAAAAGGCGAAGAAGATGTGATCCGCCGCGGTCACCCGGGCTTCACGGTAGATCTCGCTCCACTGATCCAGCAGGCCCGACCAGCTTTCGTTCGTGTCCAGCCAGCGCATTGGTTGACCGGAGCTGCCGCTGGTTTGATGGCAGCGCGTGTAGCGTTCGAGGGGGAAGGTGTGATTGGAACCGTAGGGCGGATGCGCGAGATGGTCGGCCGCCAGTTCCGCCTTCGTGGTGAACGGAGCCAGGGCGCGGAACTCGGCGAGATCGCGGATCGACTGTAGTGCCGTCAGCGACCTAAGTTTCCGCGTGTAAAACGGATTCGCGGGAACGATGGCCGTGAGCAGCGCCCGCAGCCGGGCCAGTTGATGGGCCTCCAGCGCCGCGCGATTCGGAAAGCCGGCGGTCATGGCGGTGCCTACCTCCCGCCGGAAACGGGGCCGGCCGGTGCGGTGGCGGCGGCTGGTACCGTTGCCGCGCCCGTGTTCGTGGGCGCAAAGCGGGCCACTAGAAACGCCCCGGTCGCCGCCAGCACGCACCCCAGCAGGAACGGCACGGGCAGCGATTTGAAGCCGCCTTGCGGCGGGTGCATGACCAGCGCGGTGATTGTGTTGATCACCGGCGCGCCGGCAAACACGATCGGCATGACCGCCGCCGCCGCCGCGCCCTTGTAGATTTGCGCGGCCGAACCGAGCGCGAGCACGAGGGCAAACGCGCCGATGGCCCCCGCCGCCCCTGCGACGAAGCTCCAGCGCACACCCTGGCCGGTGAAGGACCACGCCGAGCCGCGCAACTTGAGCAGCACAGCGGTCGCGATGCCGATCAGCGCGTAGGCGATGCAGACGAAGAGGAAAGCCTTGAGACCCGCATGCGGCGCTTCCGGGCCCATCGGCATGTAGCCGCGGCCCTTGTGGAGAATGACGCCATAGACACCCCACGAGAACACCGTGAGCAGCGCGTAGAACAGCCAGGCCATGCCCGGCGAAGAGGAGTTGTCAGCCATAATGGTGGCGAACTCTAGGGGCGGCCTCCCGGTTCAGCAAATGGATAATACGCAGGCGTAATGACCGACGTCGGTTCATGGCCGAACTGGGCACTTGCCCCGTCCGCGTAAATTCGGTATCGCAATCGCACTATGAGGAAGCCTGAGGCGAACGTTGCCCGCGCCAGCATAGGCCCAGTTTGGCGCGACAACGCTGGAACGAAATGAAGAAGGCCGTCTGGACACTTATAGCAGTGGCGGGTTTCGTTGCGCTCATCTGCGCAGTGTCGCCTGATCCAGTCGCTTACCACTTCAGCGAGTTTGAGCGCATTAAGATGAACCCCAACACGTATCAACCATCGTTGGCGGACCGGATCAAGGGCATTCGGGACAATCAAAGCAAATGGGATTTTCACCTTCAGAAGCTGGTGGAGCTTGGAGCAGTGCAGCACGAGCGATTCGTGTTCACCGAGGTTCCTTACACCCGGGAAGCGAGCCGGCGCATTTGGCGATCAGCCTACTCCAATTTTCCAAACGCGGTGATGTTCAGTGCGCCTTACCACCATACCAACGCAGCCGGCTACGGCGCGGAACCCTATGTCCTGGAGGTCTGGGATTTGCCCGCAGAGATGGGGCGATGGACCGCCTTCGTCGAAACCCACAACCGGAGGGATTGAAACCTCAAGCAACGCGAGCATGAAACCATCCATGAAATGGCTTTGGTTGCTGGCGATCCCAATCCTCCTGCTTGGTGCCATCCTGTTCGCCAGGGTGCTCAGGCAGGCGGCTCTTCCGACTCCTTTGGCTGCTCCACCGGGAATCGCATGCGTGGTTGTTGGCCAGACCAACGACAGCTCCGGCACCACTTACATTCTTTTTCGGTTGTACAGTTCCTACAATCAATCCGTGCTGGTTGGCTTGGATGGAATCGAGGTGCGGGATGCCGCAGGCTGGCAAAGGGTAACGGACGGCCAGGGGAGAATGCTGGCCGGCGTGAGTCCGGGCGGCACCAAGACATTCGCATTTCCTGAATGGTCACGCCGTGTCCCCTGGCGGCTTCGCTTGATTTACAACCCGCCCAGCTCCGATGCCGAGAGCATTCGGCGACAACAACGACTGGAATGGACGAAACAAGCGCAGCCACACCCCACGGTCGTGATAACCACGCCACCGCTCAACTGATCGAAATGCAGCGCATCCATCACGCGCAACGACCGGACTACTCTTTCTCCAGCTCCGCCAGCACTTCGGGGTCGCGCACATCGACCCAGCGGCCGGCGATCTCCAGGCCGGCCACCAAGTTTCGGACTGAAGAAAACCTGCTGGCGTCCACAAATGATCAAGGATAATAGTCCATTCGCACCAAGCGGAAAGGATCAAACATGCACACGCTGTTGTCAGAAATCGTCATCAGTTCACAAGAGCTCGTCTGCGCAGTGGTGTCCTATGATTGGCGTCCGGCCAACGCCCGAAAATTGGAGGAGCACCTCATGAGGGTCTTCGATCTGAAAACGGGACGAAGGCGCATCGAGTTTCCGGTATTGTGGGATGAGGGCGGAGCACGCGTCTGCTTTTCCAGCGACGGTTCACGGGTTTATGTTGGCTGCTACGAGGGACATGGTCTGGCTTGCTATCATGCCGGTTCAGGCAATGAAGTCTGGCGCAGAAAGGATCTGAAATCGATTCAACACGTTGCCGCGTCTCCCCGCGAAGATCTCGTGTTTTGTGGTCGGGAGACGGGTGCGAGTCACGTAATCGAGGGCGGCACGGGCAAGACTGTTATGAATCCACGAGGGGCGAAGGAAGCTTGGTTCAGCCCCTTTGATGACAGCGTGTTGCTGGATTGTGGCGGAAACCGCGACCTGGAAATTCACCGGCCGTTAGGAACCAGAGTTGGCAAGTTTGCCCGTGCGTCATTTGGGGTCGTCCACGTAGCGTTCTCCAAGGAATATGTTGCTCTGGCCGAAGCGAACCAACCGTTGCGGGCCATCGGACTGCGCGACTTTGTCCAGGTCTGGCAACTGCCGACTGATGATGCTCACACCTGCGAAGCCTTGGCCTATTCACAAAAGCGCAACGCATTTGTGGTGGCTCGTGAGCAAGGCTCGCAGTACCAGTTCCAAGAGATTGATGCGGCATCAGGCAACCGTTCGTCCCCGAGGGGAAGCGTCGTTGTTGGTCGCGGTGCATTCTTCGGTGATGCTGACTACTTTGTGGATGCTCAAGGGACCACGTATTCTGTGGTTTCAGGCAAAAAACTGAAGGAGGCTATTTTTTAGTCTCCTGTTTCGGCCTGCTCCCGTTCCAGCTCCGCCAGCACCTCGGGGTCGCGCACATCGACCCAGCGGCCGGCGATCTCCAGGCCGGCCAGCTTGTCTCCGGCGTTCACCATCGCGGTCAAGGCATCGGTCAGCTCGTATTCTCCCCGGGGTGACTTCTCCAGGCGTGCTGTGAAGTCGAATACGCGTGGCTGGAAAAGGTAGATGCCAGCGTTGTACCAGACCGGCTGGCCCGCCTTGATCCAGCCTTCGCGCGTGAGCTGTTCGACTTGTTCATGGCTGGGCTTTTCGACGAGCCGGCGCAGGCAGAACGCTTCGTCGAAGAACATCAGTCCACCTTTGGTGACGTCCTCGCTGCCGGTCACGGTGAGCACGCCGGCGAAGGGCCCTTCGCGGAAACGTTGCAACATCGCGGCGTAAGTTTCGGGCTTCACGAGGATGTCGCCGTACGTGAGCAGGAAATCGTAATTGCCCACGAATTCTTTCGCCAGTTCGGGTGCTTTGCCGGTGCCATCTTGCACGAGCTGCCGGCCGTACTGAATCGACACGCCCAGCCGGCTGCCGTCGCCGAAGTAATCCTCCACCACCTCCGCCTTCCAGCCCGTGACGATGAAGAAGTTAAAAATGCCCGCGCGCTTCACCCCCTCGATGATGTGCTCGAGGATCGGCCGGCCGTGGACGCGGAGCATGGGTTTGGGCAGCTCCTGCGTGAGTTCCCGCATGCGGGTGCCTTTGCCGGCGGCGAGGATGACGGCTTTCATGTCCTTACTTCAACCAAGCGGGAATGGATTCACCGGCCCAGAGGTCTTCGAGTTGCTGGCGTTTCCGCACGAGCGCGGCGCGCTGGCCGCTGACCAGCACTTCGGCGGCGGTCGCCCGGGTGTTGTAGTTCGACGCCATCACAAACCCGTAGGCACCCGCGCTGAGCAGCGCCAGGTAATCGCCTTCCTCGACCTTCGGCAGCGGACGATCCTTCGCGAAAAAATCGCCGGACTCGCAGATCGGGCCAACCACATCCGACGAGATCAACTTTCCGCCGCGTTTCCTGAGCGGAACGATCTCATGATACGAATCGTAGAAAGCCGGCCGGATCAGGTCATTCATCGCGGCATCGACAATGACGAAGTTCTTTTTGCCGGTCCGTTTCACGTACTCGACGCGCGTCACCAGGATGCCCGCGTTGCCGGCGATGAAGCGGCCGGGTTCGAGCAATAGCCGGAGATGCGAGACGGGCTTGAGCAAGGGCAGGAGCCGCTCGGCATAAAGCGCGGGATTCAAAATCTTCCGAGCCTTTGGCTCCTGCCACCAGATTGGCGAGCCGCTGTCGAGCGCCGGGTTGTAAACGATGCCCAGTCCGCCGCCGATGCTGAAGAATTCCAGGCCGTAACGATCCGCCAGCGAGACCGCCAGCGGCACGAGTTTGGCCACCGCCTTTTCAAAAGGCTTCACGTCGGTGAGCTGCGACCCGATGTGCGTCTGGAAACCGCGCAGCCGGATGTTCTTCAGCTTCGCGGCGCGGGCATAAACACTTTCGATCTCCTCGAAGGCGATGCCGAACTTGTTCTCATAGGTGCCGGTGGTGATCTTGGCGTGGGTGCCCGCATCGACATTCGGATTCACGCGCACGGCGACCGGGGCCTGCTTCTTCAACCTTCCCGCGACCCGGTCAATGCGCCGCAACTCCGGTTCGCTCTCGACGTTGAACGAATAAATGCCCTGCTGGAGCGCGTAGCGAATTTCGTCCTCGGTCTTGCCCACGCCGGCGAACACGCACTTGCCGGGATCGCCGCCGGCCGCGATTACACGCCGGAGTTCGCCCTCGCTGACGACATCGAAGCCGCTGCCGAGCCGGCCGAGCGTGCGCAAAACCGCCAGGTTGGAGTTGGCCTTGATGGCGTAGCAGATCAGGTGATCGACCGGCGCGAGGGCACGATCGAGTTTCTGAAAATGGTCCGACAGCGTGTGCTCGGAGTACACGTAGAGCGGCGTGCCAAACTTCCGGACGAGCGACTCGACGGTCACATGCTCGCAGTGGAGCGCGCGGCCGACGTACTTGAAATCATGCATGGGCGGTGGTTATGCCAGAGGGTGGTGGAGGGTCAAAGGGGAAATTGGTCACCCAAAACAAAAACCGCCGGCAGCACTGCCGGCGGTCATGCGATTCAAAACAGATGCTCAATTGCCCGCGAGGATCTGAGCCCGGCGGTCGTGATATTCGCGGGGCGTAATCTGGTCGGCAATATACAGTTCGAGGATTTCCTGAAGCTTGTCCTTCTTGGTCACCGCCACCGGGGTTGCCGTTGGAGCGGGAGTTGGGGCAGGCTCCACGACCGCTAACGAAGCAGGCGCGGTCGCCGGTTGAGCGGCGGCGGCGGCGGGCGTGGCCGCCACAACGGGCTGGCCCGGAGTTGCGGCCGGGGCCGGAACCGCCGCCACGGCAGCCGGCTGGTTACGCAGTTGTTCGAGCGCGGCCCGGGCGCGGGATTCCGCGTCCGCCGGGAGGGTGCCGCCGGGCGCGGCACCGGTGTAAGCCTGACTGAGCGCGGTGCGCGCCTTTTGCTCCTGGGTGTCGGTCAGCGGGGAAGTCGTCGCGGCACCGCTCGTCGTGGCGGTGAGCGGGGCGGCCGGGCGGGCACCGGAACGGCGGAGTTCGTCCAGAGCGGCGCGGGCTTTGCGCTCCTTGTCCTCGGCCAAGCTGGACGGCGAGGCCTGCCCGGTCTGGCCGGAGCCACGCAGATTCTCCAAAGCCTGCTGGGCCGCCTTCACCTTGTCTTCGTCAGCCGGTGCGGGCTGGGCGACGGGCGGGGGCGTCTGGGTTCTGGGAGCCGCGGGCGCAGCCTCTTTTTCGGCGATAAACTGCCGCAAAGAGCGCAACGCCTTTTCCTGCTGCTCGGCGGTCTGGGTGTAGCCCACGGCGGCTCCGACCACCAGCAGGCACGAAAATGTCAACGTCTTAGGGAATCGCATGGGCAGTTTGATAAACCAAGAAGCCCGGCGAGGCAACAGAATTGAAGCGGGGAAAGTGCGGGCGGCTAGGCCTTGTAAAGCCGTTTCCAGGCCCCGGAGAACGGATGGCTCAACGCGGAAAGCAGCACGATTTGATACACCTCCGACCGCGGAAGCTTGATTTCCAACGCCGGGTCCAGCACCGGATTTGCGCGCAACAGCTCCAAAGTGCGCCGGCCAATCAGGATGGGCCAGGCACAGGCGAGCCGTAACCGCGTGAACTGCCGGGGCAGCGCGTTCGTGTATTCCCAACCCGCCGCGAGCCGCGCCTCGGCAAAGTCGAGATAGGCGTCGTAGATTGGCCGGAAGCGCTCTTCGTTGGCGGGATCGAGCAGATGCTCGGGGGTCAGGCCCACTTCCGCGAGTTTTTCGCCGGGAAAGTAGCAGCGCCCGCGACGCAGATCGCGGGGCAGATCGCGGAGGATGTTGATCAACTGCAACCCCTGCCCGAACCACACGCCGTTCTTCAACAACAATGACTCGTACATCGGTGCCAGATGAAACAGATGCGCCTGCACCATGCGCGTCCAGAACACGCCCACGCAGCCGGCCACCCGGTAGGTGTAATCTTCCAGGCCGGCATGGGTTTGCAGCGCGACCACCTGCTCCGCCGTGGCCTGACCGAAACGTTCGAGGTCGATTTCCTGGCCGCTGACAATGGTGGTGATGACTTCGCGAATGCGCTCCTGGTCCTTGGGGGATAACAGGGCCAGTGCTTCAACCGCTTCCTCGATGCGCAACAGCAACTCGCGCTCGGCCTCGTCGCCCTGCTGCCCGGCCAGCTCTTCAAACTCCAGGGGAAAGCCGTGCGTGCCCAGAATGCGGTCCCGCAGCATGCGCAAGGTGATCAACCGCTCCTGCCAGGAGATCAATTCCGTGTCGGCCACCGTGTCGGTCGCCCGCGCCAGCAGGTACGCCAGCCCGATCTGCGTCCGGATGGCTTCCGGCAGGACGCGCAAAGTGAGGTGGAACGAGCGGGAAACGCGCTTCAGCAGGGGGTTGAGCTTCCGGGCGGCGGACTCGAGTCCGCTCGCTTTGGCCTTCGCCGCCTTGCCGTCTCCCGGGGTGCCACTGGAAGCAGCGCCGCCCGCCGCCTTGCCTCTCAGGTGGTATTTCGACGGCGTGGAGCTGGTTCGCTCAGCGGCCATGGTTTAATCAAGTTGCTGTTTCCAACACCTCAACTGCCGGACAATTTCCTTACTACTGGGAGCGCCGGTCATCGTGCGGCGGGCCAGGGCCTTTTTCAAGTGGAACGTGGCCAGCGCATCGGCCCCGAATCGCGGATAGACGGAGCGCAGTTCGGAGAGGGTCAGTTTGTTCAGCGGCTTGCCGGTGCGTTCGGCCAGCGCCACCACCTCGCCCACCACATGATGCGCCTGGCGGAAGGGCAGTCCCTTGAGCACGAGGTAGTCGGCCAGATCGGTCGCCAGCAACTGGGGATCGGCCGCCGCCGCCGCGCAGTTTTCGGCCTGCACGGATGTGTGCCGCAACATCGCGGCGACGATTCGCACCGTCATCCGCACCGTGTCCGCGGTGTCAAACACCCGCTCCTTGTCTTCCTGCAAATCGCGGTTGTAGGTCATCGGCAGACCCTTGAGCAGGGTGAGCAGCGCCATGAGATTGCCCACCACGCGACCGCTCTTGCCGCGCGCCAGTTCGGCGATGTCCGGATTCTTCTTCTGCGGCATCAACGACGAACCCGTCGTGTACGCGTCGGCGATCTTGATGAAGGAAAATTCGGCTGACGCCCAGAGGATGAGATCTTCCGCGAGCCGGGAGATGTGGACGGCCAGCAGGGCGGCGGTCGCGCAAAACTCCACCATGAAATCACGGTCGCTCACCGCGTCCATCGAGTTTTGCGTGACCCGGGCGCGGCCGCGTTCATCGACAAAGCCCAGTTCCTTCGCGACCAGGTCCCGCTTGAGCGGCAGCGTGCTGCCGGCAATCGCGCCGCTGCCGAGCGGGCAGACGTTCACCCGCTTCCGTCCGTCGGCCAGTCGTTCGGCATCGCGGGCCAGCATCTCCACGTAAGCCAGCAGATGATGCGCGAGGAAGACCGGTTGCGCCCGCTGCAAATGCGTGTAACCGGGGATCACGACCGTGAGATTCTGCTCGCCGAGTTCGACGAGCGCCCGCTGGAGATCGCGCACCTCTTCGAGCAGGGCGTCGATTTCCTCCCGCAGCCAGAGCCGCATGTCGAGCGCGACCTGGTCGTTGCGCGAACGCGCGGTGTGGAGTTTGGCCCCGGCCGGGACGCGACGGGTCAGTTCCGCCTCGATGTTCATGTGGACATCCTCGAGCGCGGGCTGCCAGACGAACTTCCCGGCGGCGATTTCCCGGCCGATGACATCGAGCCCCTCGCAGATGGCCCGGCATTCGTCACGGTTCAGCACGCCGATGGCGGCGAGCATGCGGGCGTGGGCCTGGGAACCGGCGATGTCCTGCCGCCAAAGCCGTTGATCAAACGAAATCGATTCGGTGAACCGCGCGACATCCTCGGCCGGGCCGCTCGCAAAACGGCCGCTGCGAGAAACGGGGTGCTGCTTCTTCATGGTCCTTCGGGTCCGCGGACTGTGCGTTGCCGGCCCGGGGAAGTCACGCGCTAAACCGCAAGAATGTTCATAAACGTACTGCCTCGCGTCCTGCCGCACTCGTCCCACCCCGGGCGGCGAGCAACCGCCGGTCAGCGACCGGCGGCCTGCTCGATGCGCCGCAAGCCGCCGCCCGGAAACTTGACCGTTTGCCTGGTCTGATCCGGCCAGACAATCTCGATGGCCGCGTCCCGGCCGTGCTCCAAAGGCAAGGTGACGGGCAGCTCCGATTGCGAAAGATAACCGCGAGTGGGCGAGACCAGGCGCTGGTGGCTGTGCCCGCCGTGCTGGAAGCGTATGCTCGCGCCGATGGCCGGCCGGTTGCCGCCGCTCCCGACCAGTTCCAGCCGCACCCAGTGGGCGGGATTCAACTCATTACGCAGCAACACGGGCGGACCGCCGATCTGGGTGAGCACTACATCGAGATCCCCATCGCCGTCGATGTCCGCGTAAGCCGAGCCCCGGCCGACGATTCGTTGATGCAAGGCTTCGCCCGACTTGCCGGCGGGTACGGGAATAAAGGAGGGCCGGGTCGGGGCGGCCGGGTTGTTCCAAAACAACTGCGCCGGCTGCCGGAAGCGCTGCCCGCTGGCGAGTTGCTCGATCTCCGGTTCAATGTGCCCGTTGACCGTCAGCAGGTCGAGCCAGCCGTCGAGGTCATAGTCGAAAAAGAACACGCCGAACGTCAGCGAGAGCCGGGTGGCGTTGCCGATGCCGCGCGTCATCGCCTCGTCGGAGAACAGCATGGGCGTGGTCTGGGCGACGTAGAGCGCGGTCATTTCGTTGGCGAAATTGCCGATGGCAATGGCCAACTGGTCGTTGCCATCCAGCGGGGCGGCATCGATGCCCATCGCACCACGTGTGCCGCCAAAGGCGTCGAGCGCCAGCCCGGAGGCCGCGCCGATCTCCTTGAAGGTCCCGTCGCCCTGATTGCGGAAGACGAAATTCTGCACCGTGTCATTCGCCACCACCAAGTCCGGCCAGCCATCATTGTCGAGATCGACAACCGCCACGCCAAGCGATTTGCCGAGCGGGTCGCCGTTCACGCGGTTGCGCATGTACAGTCCGGCACCTTCGGCCACTTCCGTGAACCGACCGCCACCGTCATTGCGAAACAACAGCGGCTGCATGCCCGGAAAATTCAAGGGCGGTCCATACGCGCGGCCGATGCCGGCCAGCTCATAGTTCAGCGTGAGGTCCAGCTCGCGGTTCCAGCGCACGTAATTGCAGACGAAGAGATCAAGGTCGCCATCTCGGTCGTAGTCGAAAAACGCCGCGCTCGTGCTCCAGTCCTCGGCCCAGCCGCCGGTGCCCGTCCCGGCCGTCACGTCGGCAAACTTGCCGCCGCCGAGATTGCGGAACAGCCGGTTGCCCCCGACGGCCGTGAGATAGACGTCCGGCAAACCATCACCGTCATAATCACCAATGGCCACCCCCATGCCGTAGAGCGGGACTTCCAGTCCCGAGCCGGCGGTGATGTCCGTGAAACGCACCGGCCCGCCCGGCGGCGTGTCATTGCGGTAGAGCGCAGCCGTGGCGGGCACCTGGTCCGCGGCGTCGGGATCCCACGGCCAGCGCATGCCGTTTACGAACAGCAAATCCTGGTCGCCATCGCCGTCAAAGTCGAAAAAGGCCACGCCGCCGCCCATGGTTTCTGGCAGCAGCTTCTCCCCGGCGGCTCCGCTCTCATGGACGAACGTGATCCCGGCCTCGCGCGTGATGTCCGTGAAGCGCACCGGCGGCACGAGATGTTCCGCCGCCGCGCCATCCGCATCC
>CAYXDZ010000036.1:0-8890 GCA_964463815.1 uncultured Verrucomicrobiota bacterium
CGAATTCATCCTTCAGCTCCAGGATCAGGGCCTTCAGTTTCTGGCTGCGGCTCAGGGCGGCCGGGTTGGGCGGGCGCTTGGATGCAACAAACATCGTCGATCCGGTGGCGAGCGTGATCACCAATGTTGCGTTGGAACACGCCGCGGTTCTGGGCAACACCACGACGAAGATTGCGGCGGAAAAGTCCGGCATCATCAAACCAGGCCGGCCGGTGGTGACGGCCGCCACGGACCCGGATGCGCTGCGGGTGATTCGCGAAGTCGCGGCCAGCCGACGAGCCAGCTTGCGCGAAGTTCACGATGTGCATTCGGAGACAATTGAAGGCGCGCACCTGCAAGGTTACCAGCGAGTAAATGCACTGACGGCGCTGGCCGTCGTCGAGGAATTGCAGCCAGTGTTACCCGTCACATCGGCTCAACTCGCGGAAGGCTTGCGAGCCTTCCGCTGGCCCGGCCGGATGCAGGAAGTAGTCCGCTCCGGCACCCGATTCCTGATCGATGGGGCGCATAACCCGGCCGGTTTTCGGGCGCTTCGGGAAACCTTGCTTGCCACGGAGCGCGCGGAACCTTGCCCCGTGATTTTCGGTACGTTGGCCGATAAAGACACCGCCGCTGTTTTTAAGACGCTGGCACCACTCGCTTCACGGATTGTCATTGTGGCGCTACAGACTCCGCGCTCCGCAAAGCCGGAAGATTTGCGGCGACGGCTGGCGGAATCACATCCCGAACTGACTGTCGCTGTCTGTGATTCGCTTAACGAAGCGCTGCCGTTGGTGGAGGGCGAACCGGCGGTGCTGATTACGGGTTCGCTCTATCTCGTGGGGGAGGCAATTGAACGCCTGGGGCAGGGGAGCGATGCCGGGCCGTCGGCGGAACGGGGGTTGAACGACTGGACCGTAACCGCTGCTCAGAACGAGAAGCGATAACCGGCGGTGATCAGGTGGACCGCCAGTTCGTAGTGACCGTTGAACGACGGGTTCTGGTTGTTCGTGATGTCGCGGTCGTCGTAGAGCACCAGGCCGTAGGCGAGTTCCACCCGGCTCCGCGCCCAGGCGTATTCGACGGAGGCGGTGAACACGTTTTGGTTCGCATCCGGAATGGAGGGCGAGAACGTCCGGCTGGGCACGGGGGTCATATAGTATTGATAACTGCCGCGCACGAGCCACTGCTTGTTGATTTGCCAGTCCCCGCCGACGCCGAAAGTGAAGGTGTCATCCCACGATTGATCCAGGCTCGCGGGCAAACCGGCGGGCGGTTCGCCGATCTCCAGCGGCAGGCGGTCAAAATTGGAAAAGCGGAGGTGCTCGATGTCTGCGCCCACGCGGACCCGGTCGTTCACTTGAAATCCATAGCCCAGCGTGATGATGTCCGGGAACGTGATCGAACTGCCGAAGGAAGTGCGCGGCACGCCCTGGGGAAAGCCGGGAGGAATGTTGCTGAGTTCCAGATCGCCATCGTAATCGACGGTCATCTGCGAACGGTAGGCGAGCGCGAGGCGGTGTCGCTCGTTGATGCGCCAGGTCAGGCCGATGTTGCCGCCGAAGCCGAAGCCGTCGCCTTTGGCGCGAACCTGCCCGTCCGGTGCCGAGGCGTCGCCCGCGACAAACGACCATGGATAAAACTGCTTCAGGCTCAGCTCGGACCACATCACGTCGAGTCCGACGCCCAGACTGAACTGTTCGTTGATCCGCCAGGCGAGCGTCGGGTTGAGGTTGATGGTCTTGAGTTCGGAGAAATACGGAGCTTGGTAACGCAGCGATGCGGGCGTGCTGGTGTCCGCAAAGGCCCCGTCAATGCCCCATTCGTTGGACAAGCCATACGGGGAATGGATGCCCACGCCGACCACGAAGCGGTCATCCTTCAACGGCATGGCGACGTAGGTGGCGGGCAGATACTTCCACGGATCGACCGTGCTGGCCGTCGTCGCCGCGCCTTCGTAATCGAAACTCAGGTGGACGGCCATCAGGGACAGGGCGACATCCAATGAGCCAAGTTCGGTGAGGTTGGCCGGGTTGTGCGTGATGGCGGAGGCGTCCTCGACATGCGCCGACCGGCTGCCAGAGCGGCCGAGACCGTAGGCACCGGGCGGAGGATTACGAAAACCTTCAGCGGACGCGGAGCTGGCCGCCAGCGCCAGGCTCAAACCGACCAGGGTCCGGCGTGAAGTGGAATACGGGGGCGGGAAGCGCGAACTTTCGCGGAAGCAGCCAGGATTCATGGGTGGGGATTTGCCGGTAATGATGGGGGATAATCAAGCCCGCATTTGTTACGAACATCCGCAGCGGGGGCTTCCGGCACGTGACGGGGATCATTCGAGAGATTTTCTGGACAGGTCTGCAAAGACCTATTCATGGTCGGTGCGTTGGCAGTCGGCGTGGTGGTCCGCGGTCCGTTTTGTCGCGAACCCACCAGACGGGCGACGCGGCCCTGAATCAGTGGAAACCCGATGGGCCTAACTTGAGCATGGACAACAAAGCCGTCACGCCTGCGGGTGGTCTCCGCGATACCATCATTGTCTGCCGGAACAGCCAGGGAGCGCAGGTCCGTGCCACGTCGTTGCGGCTTACCCGGCACGCGGTCGTTTTCGAGGTTTACAACCCGTACAGCATTGTTCAGCTCTCCGAAGTTCTGAGCGAGTTCCAGATCTTCATTGGCGACAAGCTCATGTACTCCGGCCGGGCGGTGGTCAGCAACTTGTTGAACACCGGCATCATGCTCATCTGTGAAGCGTCGCTGGATGAGTCCTGGCTGGACGTGGACATCTTCGCGCCGATCCACGAGAAGGAGCGGCTGAAGGCGGAGTTCATCGAGTTCATCCGGGAATGGGAGAAAATCTACCAGGTCATGCCGGCCTTCAAAGTGGTGGTGGCGGACTTGCAGACGTTTCTCGTGGATTTGCGACGCTGGATGGAGCAGGTGGAGTTGGGCGTGCGCTCGCAGCCGACCGGCGACCGCACTGAAACCGAGCGGCAGATCATCCATGAACTCGCCGGCCCGGCCTTCCCGGAATTGGTGCCTTTGTTCACGCGTTTCGAGCAGACGAGTGCGCTGATCAACAGTGAACTTCGGCCGGCGCATTGTAGCTACGCCAAACGGCAGTTGCATCCTCTGCTGCTCTGCTCGCCGTTCATGTACCGCATTTACCAGAAGCCGCTGGGGTATGCCGGCGATTATGAAATGGTGAACATGATCTTGCGCGATCCGTTCGAAGGCAGCTCGATGTTCGCGAAGATTCTGAACGTTTACATCTTGAAGCAGGCGCCGGCCGAGGCGCATCGAAACCGGGTGCGCTATCTCCGGCAGAAGCTCGTGGAAGAAACGCGTCGGGTATCGCGCACCAGCCAGATGTGCCGCGTCCTGAACCTGGGCTGCGGTCCGGCTCGGGAGGTCAACGAGTTCCTGACGCAAGACGACATTTCCGACCGCGCCATCCTGACCTTGCTCGACTTCAACGACGAGACCCTGGAGTTTGCCAATCGCACTTTGTCGGATGCGCGGTCGCGCGCGCGGCGGACAACGGGTTTGCAGTTCATCAAGAAGTCCGTGCATCAGATTCTCAAGGAAGCCACGCGGCCGGAACCGGCGGACACGCGCTACGACATGATCTATTGCGCCGGCTTGTTCGACTACTTGAGCGACCGCATCTGCAAGCGGTTGATGAATTATTTTTACGACATCCTTGCGCCGGGCGGGTTGCTGGTGGCCACCAATGTCGATGCCGCCAATCCGATCCGGAACATCATGGAGTATGTCTTTGAGTGGCACCTGGTATATCGCGACCAGCAGCAGCTCGCTGAATTGCTCCCGGACCGGTCGAATCCCGGCGAGCGCACCGTCATCGCCGACACCACGGGCAGCAACATCTTCATCGAAGTGCGCAAAGCCTCCTGACGCCCTTGAATCCACCCGATCTCACAACGGAGTTCGCGGAGTACGACCGGAAGGTGCGGATCAGGAATTCCCGGCTCGGAGCGATCTGGGCGATGATCCTGATGCCGGCGGGCACCTCGCTTGATCTGGTTGTTTACTTTGATCATTGGCCGGAGTTTCTAGGAGTTCGCCTCTTGTGCGCGTTTCTGGTCTGGATTGTCCGCTTGCTGTTCAACACCCCGTTTGGGGAACGGCATTACCGGGCGTTGGGCATGATTTGGTATCTGTTGCCGGCGCTGGCGATCTCGTGGATGATTTACTATAGCGAGAACCCCGCTTCGCCATACTACGCCGGCTTGAACATTGTCTTGATTGGTGCCGGGTTGTTCCTGCCCTGGACTTCGCGCGAGAATCTGCTGGCCTGGGGGCTCGTCATGGCGATGTATGCGGGGGCTTGCCTGCTGGTCGGTTGGCCGGAGGTGGTGGATAGCTGGAGGGATATCTTCAACAACCTGTATTTTCTCATCCTCACCGGGTTGATCGTGGTTATCGCCAGCTATTACCACAGCGGCACGCGTTACCGGGAGTTTGCCCTGCGCTTCGAACTCGATCGCAACAAACACGTACTTGAGGAGGCCAATCAACGGCTTAAGGATCTCGACGAAGCCAAGAGCCGCTTCTTCGCGAACATCAGCCACGAGTTACGCACGCCGTTGACCCTGCTGCTCGCGCCGTTGGAGAGCATCCGCCAGAAACGCGACGTGCCACTCGATGCCCAAACCCGGGACTGGCTCGACACCATGCACGCCAACGGCATGCGACTGCTCAAGCTGATCAATGACCTGCTCGACCTTGTCCGTCTGGAGAGCGGCCAGATGCAGTTGCGCCCCGAAACGTTTTCGGTCCCAGAACTCGTGAAGGGGCTCGTCAGCGCGGTTCACAAGATGGCCGATGACAAGCGGGTCAAGCTGCGGACGGAGATCGCGGATTCGGTCGGTGATTTCTGGGCGGATCGCGACAAGCTGGAGAAGATCTTTCTCAATCTCCTGTTCAACGCGATCAAGTTCACCCCCGGCGGCGGCGAGATCATTTTTGGAGTCAACCGCACGACCGACAACGGGCTGCGGTTCGTGGTGAAGGACACCGGCATGGGCATCCCGCCTGAGCAAATGAAGAACGTGTTCACCCGCTTCTGGCAGGCGGACAGTTCGGCGCAGCGCAAGTATCAAGGGGTGGGCATCGGCCTTGCCCTCGTCAAGGAACTGGCCGAGGCGCATCAGGGAACCGTGGAGGTGCAAAGTGAAGTCGGTGTCGGCACCACGTTCACCGTGACCATTCCACCGCCTGACCGGAAGCCGGAGGAGGTCGGGCAACCGACTGAAGCTCAGGTTGAAGAAGGCAAACTTCAACCGGCCCAAGCCGCGCCGGAGCCGGTGGCGGAGGAAGAGTGGTTGAGCAAGCTGTATCGCCGGGCGGAATTGTTCCCGGCGATGACCCCTTTGCAGGCGACATTGCGGCCACAGGACTCCCTGTCGCAAGGCCGGCGGGCGCGCTTGCTGGTCGCGGATGACGAGCCGGACATGTTGCGCTACTTGAAGTCGCATCTCTCCGGGGACTTTCACATTTTCGAGGCCGTGGATGGCCGGCAGGCGGTGGAGATGGCGCAACAGTATGAGCCGGACGTGATCCTGTGCGACATGATGATGCCGGAAATGGATGGGCTGGAAGTCTGCCGGCGGCTGCGTCAGCGGCCGGCCACCCAGCACGTGCCCATCTTGCTGCTCACGGCGCGGGCGGATGAGGAAACGAAGATCGAGGCGCTGACTGCGGGTGCGAGCGACTTCCTCTCAAAGCCGTTTTCCACCACCGAGCTGCGCGTGCGCCTGCGAAATCTTTGTCAGTCGCATCTCCTCCAGCGCGAGTTGGCCTGGCAGAACAAGAAACTCGAGGCCACGCTCGAACAGCTCAAAGAGACGGAGACCCAGCTCGTGCAATCGGAGAAGCTGGCCTCGCTGGGGCGGTTGAGCGCGGGCATCATCCATGAGATCAACAATCCACTGAACTACGCGCGCACGGCCATTCACGCGCTTAAGGGCAAGCAGAAGCATCTGCCCGAGACGGAGCGGCCGGACTTTGACGAGATTATCCACGACACGGAGGAGGGCATCTCCCGCGTCGCGCAGATCATTTCCGATCTGCGCACGTTCTCCCATCCCAACCCGCTGGAGCAGGTGGCGATTGACGCGCGCGAACTGGTCGAGTCCGCGCTCCGGTTCCTGGCGGGTGAATGGCACGGCCGGGTGAAAGTTTACAATGAACTGCCGGACGATTTGGTCATTTACGGCAACCGGCACAAGCTGGTCCAGGTGTTTGTGAACCTGTTCCAAAATGCGTCCGATGCGCTGGCCGGCAAGACCTTTGCGGACGGCGAATCGGCCGAATTGCGCATCACGCATCGCCATCGGCCGGGCGCGAACATCATCGCCTTGCGTGACAACGGACCCGGCATGGATCGCGCCACGTTGGACAAGGTTTTCGATCCGTTCTTCACCACCAAGGACGTGGGCAAGGGGGTGGGACTCGGGTTGAGCATCTGTTACCAGATCATGGCCGAGCACGAGGGCCGGATCGAGGTCACCAGCGAGGCGGGAAAGTATTGCGAATTTGCATTGGAATTTCCGGAAAAACCGGCACAGTGACACCAGTTGATATGCGGCTGAAGAGCAAGGACTGATATGCAACAATTTTACGATTACCGAAAATTTGCGCTGCTTTACGTGGATGACGAGGAGAAGTCGCTCAAGTATTTCCAGCGCGCGTTCGGCGAAACCTTCCGCATCCTCACCGCACCGAACGCCGCCGAGGGTCTCCGGTTGGTCGAGGAGCACCGCGAGGATCTGGCGTTGATCCTCACCGATCAGCGGATGCCGGGCGAGACCGGCGTCCAATTTCTGGAGAAGACCCGGCGCCTCCACCCGCGTGCGATCCGCATGCTGGTGACTGCTTTTTCCGATTTGAACGACGCCATCGACGCCGTCAACACGGGGGCCATTTACAAATACATCACCAAGCCGTGGGACGTGCCGATGCTTGAAGTCACCCTCAAACGGGCGCTGGAATTCTACATCGTGCAGAGCGACCGCGACATTCTGTTGCGCGAAAAGCTGTCCGCGCTGCACAAGATGGTCATCACCGACCGCGTGATCAGCCTGGGCGTGCTGGCTGCCGGGCTCGGCCATCACATCCGCAACGCGCTGGTGGCGGTGCGCACGTTCATCGATCTCGCCCCCGAGATGCTGCACCGCGAGCAAGCGGATCTTGACGAGTTGCGGCATCCCGAGTTTTGGACCTCCTTTTACACCAAGGTGCAGGCCAAGGTGAAATACATCGTCGAATTGCTCAACGGCCTCGATGACGCCACCAACTCGTCGAAATTCACGAACGAGCGGTCCGTGCAGCTTCAGCAGGTCGTTGCCGATTGCTGGAACGGTCACCGTGTGGCCTTCAGCGACGCCGGGCTCAATGTCGAGTTTCAGATTCCGCCCACGTTGCCGTCGATCGTCGTGGACCACCTCAAGTTCATGCGGTTGCTCGATCTTCTTTTCCGCGAGGCGCTGATCAATCTGAACAAGGGCAACACGCTGTCCTTCGAAGCGCGTCTGGAGAACAGCGCCACGCCGGACGAGGGCATTGTGTTGCGGGTTTCGGATAATGGCCCCGGCCTGCCGGCGGATGCGGTGTCGTCGTTGTTCGATCCGTTTTTTCTGCGGGTCGATGAGCCGCAGGAATTTGGGATCAACCTGATGGCCTGCTACTTCATTGTCTATCATCATGGCGGCCGCATTGATGTGGACAGCCGGCCGGGCACCGGGCTTGCGCTGGACATCCATCTGCCGCTGACCCCGCGGCCGCTGGCGGCGGAAAATGACTCGCGCGAATTCCTTTCCAAGGTCATGCTCAATGATCGGTTGTGGGACAAGCTGCTCGCCACGAACTGACGTATCCTGATGGCCCTTGAACCTTCCAAGACTTCCGAAGCCCGCCCGGCGGCAACCGACCGCGCGACGGGCCCGGTCCCGCCTCCGCCGAAACCGGTGCTCCTGATCATTGATGACGATGAGGCGGTGCGCGCCTCGATCCGCGTCATTTTCAAGTCCGAGTTTGACGTGCTGGTGGCCAGCAGCGGCCGCGCGGCGATGGAGCTTCTCCGCACGCGGGCGGTGGATGTGGCGACGCTGGATCTGGATCTACCCGAAACGTTCGGCATCGACGTGCTCGCCCAGCTCAAACAGCATGATCCGCTCGTGGAGGTCGTCATCATGACCGGTCAGGGCTCATTGGAGACCGCCCGGCAGGCCATTCAACTGGGTGCGTTCGCGTATCTCACCAAGCCCTTTGAGATTCAGGAATGCCGCCGGGTGATGCGTGCCGCCCTGGAGCGCCACCACCGGATGGCCGGTTTGCGCGCGTTGGAACTGGAGATGCAGCGGCGGCAGGTCGAGCAGGAGATCGAGCGCGCCAAGTCCGAGATTTACGCGACGGTCATCCATGACTTGAACAGCCCGCTCACCACGGCGTTGGGGCTGCTGGAACTGCTCCGGCTGGACATGAGCCTGCTGCCGGGTAGCCAGCCGCTCGATGTGGCCTACGTGGAACAGCAGCTTCGCGATGCCAGTCACCAGTTGAAGTTCTGCACGGACATCATCAAGCGCTACCTCGGTTTCATGCGCCGGGCACCCGGCATGGTGGCGACGTCGGATCTCGGGGACGTGCTGTTTGATCTGCGTAATCTCGTGCGGGTGCATCCGGCGGCAAAGCAGAACCGCCTGCTGGTGCATGTGCCCGACGAACGCCTCGTCGCGGCGATCAACGGGGTGGACCTGCTGCAAGTGTTGCTCAACCTCACCGCCAATGCGCTTCAGGCTTCCGAACAAAAGCACCACGTCGAGGTCTATTGCCGCCATTGGACCGCGGATTCCGCGACTTACGGATTGAGCAGCGGCGTCAACGATTTTGTCCT